>JAYVGA010000516.1:0-4296 GCA_043772635.1 Chitinophagaceae bacterium | reverse complement strand
TACCATTGGCTTCCGCCCTCAATATTCTTTATACAGCAAAGCCACTGCAGATACCAGCCAGGTGAAGGCCGAAGCAGATGAAGAAGATAATTATGATGAAGGTTATAACACGCAATACAATAATGGCAAAGATGATTTTGACAGCTTTTGGGATAACTACGATAACTATTATCCTTATGGTTACAACTGGGATAAAAAGGATGATCCCAACAGCCGCTCCTATTACAACAAAGACCGCTGGGCCACCCGCAATATTATTGCCAGCAATATTGGTCTTACTGCAAAAAGAGGAAATGATAATAGTCTATTGGTAGCCGTTAGCAACATACTCAGTACCGAACCCATGGCAGGCGTGGAATTAAATATCCTGGATTACCAGCACCAGGTAATTGCAAAAAGCAGCAGTGGCAACGATGGTTTTGTTAGCATTAGTCTAAAACAAAAACCTTACCTGCTCATTGCAAAAAAAGGAACCGAAAGAGGATATTTAAAATTGGATGATGGCAATGCATTACCATTAAGCCGCTTTGATGTAAGCGGTGCTGAAATTAAAAACGGCATCAAAGGATTTATTTTTGGAGAGCGTGGTGTGTGGCGCCCCGGCGACAGCATCTATTTAAATTGTATAATAGAAGACAAAGCCGGCACACTGCCAAAAGATCATCCGGTAGAATTTAGTTTTTATTCTCCGCAGGGACAATTGTATAAGCAGGCCATACAAACAAATGGCATGGATGGCTTTTATGTTTTTAAAACGGCAACAGATGCAAGTGCACCCACCGGTAACTGGCTGGCAAAAATAAAAGTTGGCGGTGCTGTTTTTGAAAAATATATTAAGATAGAAACGGTAATGCCCAACCGTTTAAAAATAAATCTCTCTTTTGGTAAAGATGCTTTGCTGGGCAATGGCAGCCAGTCTACCGGCACGCTAAATTCTGCCTGGCTTTTTGGCAGCCCTGCCAAAAATTTAAAAGCAAAAATTGATGCTTCGCTTTATGCACGCAAAACGGTGTTTGAAAAATTTGCAGGGTACGATTTTGATAACCCTGCTGTAAATTATGCCAGCCAGAGCAAAACCATTTTTGAAGGCACGCTGGATGAAAATGGCAACACTACCATAGAGCCAGATTTTAAACTGGACGAATCTGCACCGGGCATGCTCACTGCAAACCTGCTCACAAAAGTTTTTGAACCCGGTGGCAGTTTCAGCATAAATAATATGACCATTCCTTACAGCCCGTTTGCAAGTTATGCCGGCATAAAAATACCCGATGGAGAAAAACCTTTTGATTATTTACTGGCAGGTAAACAGCATACCGTGCAACTGGTAAACGTAGATAATAAAGGAAACCTCTTAAGCGGCGGCAGGAACATGGAAATAATGTTTTACAAAATTCAATGGCGCTGGTGGTGGGATGAAGGCGGCGACAACCTGAGCAACTTTACCCAAAACGAATACAACAAATTGATAAAAAAAGACAGCCTCGTACTCACTAACGGCAGGGCGCAGTGGCAGTTTGGCGTGGGTGCTCAGGAATGGGGCCGCTATCTTATTTTGGTAAAGGATAAAACCAGTGGACACACAACAGGTTCCATTGTTTATATTGATGAACCCGGCTGGCAGAGCCGCTCCGGGCAGGAAGATCAAACCGCTGCTTCTATGCTTTCCTTTAGCAGCAACAAAGAAAAATACAATGTGGGCGATGAAGTTACGCTCAGCATTCCATCTGCCAAAGGCGGCCGCATGCTGGTGAGTTTAGAAAACGGCAGCCATACCATAAAAACTTTTTGGCAGGAAACCCAGCAGGGGCAAACCCTAGTAAAGTTTACTGCAGAGCCCGGCATGGCACCAAATATTTATGCCACCGTAAGTTTGCTGCAGCCGCATGCACAAACCATAAACGATTTGCCAATAAGAATGTACGGCACCGTGCCCATTATTATAGAAGATAAAAGTACGTTGCTCAAACCTGTTATTGTTACAGCAAATTCGATAAAGCCGGAGCAGCCCGTACAGGTAACCGTTAGTGAGAGCAGTGGAAAAGAAATGACTTATGTTATTGCTGTGGTAGATGAAGGCCTGCTGGATCTTACGAATTTTAAAACACCCGATCCGCACAATGCTTTTTATGCAAGAGAAGCATTGGGTGTAAAAAGTTTTGATTTGTTTGATGATGTAATTGGTGCCTGGGGGGGCGACCTGGAACGCATTCTTACCATTGGTGGCGATAATGATGCAGGTCCGCTGAATCAAAAAACTGCCAACAGGTTTAAGCCTGTTGTAAAATACCTTGGGCCATTTCATTTAAACAAAGGCCAGCAGCAAACACAAAATTTTGTAATGCCTGCCTACATAGGCTCGGTGCGTATGATGGTAGTGGCAGCGCATGAAGGCAGTTATGGTTTTGCAGAAAAAGCCGTAGCCGTAAAAAAACCTTTAATGGTGCTGGCAACCTTGCCAAGGGTTTTATCGCCGGGCGAAACCATACAATTGCCGGTTACTGTTTTTGCCATGGAAAATAATATCCGCACGGTAAATGTTTCTCTTTTAAGCAATGCTTTTTTTGAAGTGCTGGATAACACAACACAAACCATCAACTTTACTCAAACGGGTGAGCAACTGGCTTATTTTAATGTGCGTATAAAAAATGCAACGGGCATTGGAAAAGTAAAAGTTACGGCCAGCAGCGGCGCAGAAAAAACAAGCGATGAAGTGGAACTGGATATAAGAAATCCCTACCCCGTCATCAGCAATGTGCAGCAGGTAACACTGGCTCCGGGGCAGCAATGGCAGGCCATAGCAGCACCCATCGGCATTGCAGCAAACAGTACCGGCATGGTAGAAATTTCTTCCATACCTTCTATGAACCTGCAAAAAAGATTGAGTTATTTAATTCAGTATCCGCACGGATGTTTGGAGCAAACCATCTCTGCTGTTTTTCCGCAGTTGGTTTTAAAACAACTCACCGATTTAAACGATTACCAAAAAGCAGAGATAGATAAAAATATAAAAGCAGGGCTGGCCAAACTGCAAAATTTTCAACGGCCCGATGGAGGATTTAATTACTGGCCGGGTGCCAGTGAACCTGATGACTGGAGCACCAACTATGCCGGCCACTTTTTATTAGAGGCACAAAACAACGGTTACTATATCAGCGAAAATATGCTGCAGGGTTTTAAGAATTTTCAAAAAGGAAAAGCCAATAACTGGGTGCCCACTACCACCAATTTTTATGGTGGCGATCTTACACAGGCATACCGCTTATACACCCTCGCCCTGGCCAAAGCACCGGAGCTGGGCGCTATGAACCGCCTTAAGGAATTTAAATATTTATCACCGGAAGCTAAGTGGCGGCTGGCGGCTGCTTACCAACTGGCAGGCCAGGCTACCATTGCCTTAGACCTTAGCAGCGGACTGTCCATTAGTTTTGAAAGGCGGCTCAACCCCGGCCAGAGTTTTGGTTCCTCCCTGCGTGACCAGGCCATGGTTTTAGAAACGCTCACGCTCATGGGCAACCGCAAAAAAGCAGCAGAAGTTTTAGCATCAGTTGCCGGGCAGTTATCGCAGGATGATTGGTACAGCACACAAACCACGGCTTACAGCCTTATCGCCATTGCAAAGTATTGCGGCAAAAATCCTTCGGGAGAAAAAATTATTGCCAATGCAACAATTGCCGGAGCAGCTACCACTATAAATTCAAACAGTTACCTGCGCCAGTTTCCGGTTGTATTTAAAAATGGCAATGCACCCATCAGTATTAAAAATAATGGCAGCAATACCCTGTACATAAAACTAATTACCCAGGGCCAGCCACTCACCGGCGATACTTTGCAAAATGCACAGGCCTCTCCGTTTCTTGCAATGACAGTAAATTATATTTCTCAAAACGGGCAGCCGGCAGACTATAGCAAACTGCAGCAGGGCACCGATTTTATTGCCAAAGTAACGGTGAAGAATACGGGCAAAAAAGGAACCTATTCTGATATGGCTTTATCGCAGGTATTTGCATCGGGCTGGGAAATTTTAAATGCAAGAATGATGGAAGGCGAAGGCGCTTTTAAATCTTCACCCCTCACCTACCAGGATACAAGAGACGACAGGGTGTATAGTTATTTTGACATCCGCCAAAATGAAACGCTTACTTTTTATGTGCAGCTAAATGCGGCTTACCCCGGCAGGTATTTTTTGCCGGCGAGTTTGTGCCAGGCAATGTATGATGCAAGTGTAACGGCGAGTAATAAAGGGAAGTGGGTGGAGGTGGTGAGGGAGTAGGGGATTGATGCAAATTTATATTG
>JAYVGA010000515.1:0-2535 GCA_043772635.1 Chitinophagaceae bacterium | reverse complement strand
CCCTTTTGAAAATTAAGAAAAGCATTATACTCCTCTGTATGGTTATTTACCCATACCTGAAAGGCAGTTAGATTTTGTGCACTCCCAAAAAGCCACTGGTTATAGGCTTCAAACAGGCCTTCTCTTAATAATTGCTGCTGGTAGTTAAACAATTTAAAAGATAAGGGAGCAGCATTATTAAACCAATCTAATATAAAACGTGTTCTTATCATGCTCAGGGTTTCGGTACTTATACCCAGGGAGGCCACAGCGTTTTGCCCATTCATAATTTTAAGATAATTTTTTACAAAGGCATTCTTATCTGTATTGCTGGTTTCAGCGTTTGCAGTGGCGTATAATTTTTTATAACCATCCAGCAACATTTCTTTTATTTCGGGGCTTTTACTGCTCAGGGGTTCCATATTAATAAAAATTTCTCCGTACAGCAGGCCCCAAACCTTATCTGTAGTAAGGTAATAATACCTTGCTGCGTTATAATAATTTTTAGAGTAGGAAGGATCTGTTTCAATTCCTTTTTCCCACTGTTTTATAGCTTCATAATTTTTTTGCTGCCATTGCATCTCGCCAAGTTCGTTATATAGCGGCCCGCTTTCAGGAAATCTTTTCAACCCTTTTTTATACAACTTTTCGGCATCCTTAGTCATATCTGCCTGTTTATATATCATGCCGGCTATCTGGTAACTCTGGTCGTCTGCCTCATCCCTGTCAAGCAGCGGAGTTATGGTTTCCATCGCTTTGGTATTTTCCCTTTGAAAATAATAACTCAAAGCAAGGTCTTTTCCCATTTCTATATTCTTTGGCTCCTGCTGCAGGGCCCTGTTTAATACCAGTATAGCATTGGCATGATCTCCCTGCCGCATAAAGGTTTTAGCTGTTTGGTGCAATTCTTTAGCATCCTGTGCCAAAGCAAAACAAAAGTTTAAAACAAGCAAAAATGCAATGGATAGTTTTTTCATTGCTGTAAAGATAAAAAAAGCAGCACTTATAAACAGGCAATAAAAAAAATTACCGTTCATTTATATATGCTGCAGAAAGTTACCCTAAAAAGGATACCTTTCTTTTATTAAGAAAAGTAATCAGCAGTTGCTATGAAGATGTAGTTTGATAATTGGTGAGGCTTCTTATTTTTGATATTATTTGCTTCATTTCAAAAGGTTTGGCAATAAATTCGTCGGCACCTGCATCTCTGCAAATTTTTTCTGCATCCGGCAGTGCTGTCATCATCATTATAGGGTAATGTGCTGTGGCTGCATCCATTTTTAAATGTGTGCATACTTCGTTCCCTTTTACCCCGGCAATAAGCATATCCAGGATTATCATATCCACATTATTATTACTTAAAATACCGGGTATTTTTTCTGCTCTGTCTGATATAATTACAGTAAACCCTTTGTGCTCCAGCATTATTTTAAGCATCTGGCCAATTTCCTGGTCATCATCTACCACTAAGATATTAGGGATATGTTTCATTTATACAGTTGTTTGGGAGTTAAAGATAATGAGAAAGTGAATAGGTAAAACTATAAATAAAATAATGGCTGTTTAATACCTGGGCACTGGATTTTGCAAGATAAAGTACAACTAAAGAAGGTAAAAATTTAAGCCTGAAAAACAACATTGGTTTTGTTTTTATTGGTTGCTTTAATGAATATTTACCTGGCAAAAAACCATGCTGTACATTTATTTATCATAATTGTATTTCTACCCACGTATAATCTGCCAGTAAACTAACAGCAGCTTCAAATTTTTTAAATGGGCCGTTCCCCCCGCCCCATTCTTTTGGGGAAATAAGAGACAGCACAAAACTATTGTCATTCTTAAGATACAGAAAATAGGTTTGGCCAATGTTGGGTTTAAAAGAGAGTTTAGCTTCATAAATCATCATAGATAATTCTTTCCTGCTTTGTATTTCCCGGGCCTGCGTGGCCAGCAGTTCTATCTGTCTGCGTATCTGTGCCAGCTGCATATCGGTTTGTTCTTCCATTGCAGCAAGGGCTTTATGTTTTATAACGCCTTCTTTTGTGGGCTTTACCAATGCGCCGCCTACCGATGCAGCGTAGGGCAACACACTCATTTGTTTGTGATAAATTTCTATGTTGGTAAAAGCAGAATCATCTTCTTTAAAACCCTGTTGTGTAATTTTTAAAAAACCATTGGGTAAAATATGATGTATTACCTGCAAACAGATTTCCTTATTCCGGTAAAAATTAATTTCGAAATTAATAGTGTCCGTAAAGTTTACCTGTGCTTCATCTGCAAGTGTGTTATCTTCAAAAGGATGCAGTGCTCCATCTGCTGCAACGCAGTATATTGCTTCAAAAGATTCCTGCTGCAGTGTTAGCCAGTTATGGCTTACGCTTATCTGGTTGCTGTTATTTTTTGCGCTTAATTTATAAAAACCGTTTATGGGTCTTTCACCAGTTTCGTAAACACTTTTTTCAGGAAAAAGTTGCCAGCTTGCTAAAAAGTTATATGCCTGTATCATGCTGCATGCAACAACAATTTAACGCTGCAAAGGTTTTGTTTACCGCTCAC
>JAYVGA010000514.1:0-2362 GCA_043772635.1 Chitinophagaceae bacterium | reverse complement strand
GGAAGCTTTAAAAAATAATCGGGCTTTGCATTAATAAAATTTTGTAACCTGCCCAGTGCATCATAATTAAGCAGTTCCATCTCTCTTAATGATTTTTCTTTACACATATTGGCAGAAATTTTTTTACCAAATTCAATAAACCTTGGGCTGTGCATCATCATGGTATCCATGGCTTTGCGGCTCATGGTAAAAGTGCTGGTGGGTTCTACTGCTTCTATAAAATATTCAGAGGGTTCATGCGCCATATAAGATGCATAAGAACAAACAATATCATCAGCCGATGCAAACTGGGTATTTATTTCTTTGCCATTAAAAATATAATACTGCCGCACAAGCCCTTTATGTAAAATTCTAAAAGCAGTTTCTTCCAGGCCGGGGCTTATTATTTTTTCTTTTTTTGCAAATCTTTCTATAGTTACATGATCTTTAATACCTCTAATTCATCCTTGGTAAAACCGATGTTTTTTACCAGGCTTATCTCTGCAAACTGCAGGATATTAAAATCGTTTTTTAAAGTTTTCATAACGTGAAGCTAAACCAATATATGCATTAATTAAAAGCTGATTATTTTTGTAAAAACAAAGGCTGCTGAATATTTATATTTTTGCTTAAACCATATAAGCTCAGCTAATAAGCTGTTTAAATTTGGATCAAAGACTTTTCTTGTTGCAATTTTTTTAGAAGAATTGCTGCAGATTGCAGATTTAATCTATGAATGTGCGGTAAAAAAATAAAATGGTAATTAGCTAAAAAACTTCTAAGCCTTAATAAATTATTTTTAATAATGAGATATTTAAAATCCAGTTTAATTTTTAAAATAGATGTTACATAGATTATTAACTGTTTATTGTCTGAAGATTTTTTTTGTCCATTATATAATTAATTTTAAATCTGGCAGCAGGTACAAATATTTCCACATATTTGCTTTTTAAGAAAACAGGAAAAGAAAAAACATTTATACTCACTTCAATTTTTTTTTAGATTATAAATTATTGTGTATAAATTACACTTTAAAATTGCCTGTGTATGAAGAAAACTCTATTTATTATGGCGGCCAGCCTTATGTGCCTGCCACTATTTTCTCAATTGTTATCATTTACACCTAATTTCCCTGTAGAGAGCACCACGCCTTTTGAAATTACGATGGATGGATCTAAAGGTAATACTGCTTTAAATTTTTATACCCCCCAGGCAGATGTGTATGTGCACACTGGCGTAATTACCAATTTAAGTACTTCTACTTCCGATTGGCGGTATGTGCGCCCGGCCGATTTTAATACGCCTGTGCCCTCATTAAATGCGCCATATGTTACAGGTTCGTTTCCATATAAATGGAAATTTACCATTACTGGTGGTATAAGGGCTTTTTACGGTATCACTAATCCCGCAGAAACCATTCAAAAAATAGCAATCCTTTTTAGAAATGGTAATGGTAGTAAAGTACAGCGAAACAGTAACGGGAGCGATATGTATATTCCTATTTCAGATGGAAGCTTTGCTGTAAAATTTACGCTTCCGTTTTATCAGCCCACTTACAACCCCGTGCCGGAAAATGTAATAAAAAATGTGGGCGATAATATTGATATAACTGCAGTAGCCAGCAGTGCTCCTGCCGGTACTACCATGAAAATTTATTTTAATGGTACACTCATACAAACTGCTGTAGCGGCCGCAACTATTTCTGCCAGCCCTTCTATAACGGCCGCAGGTTCCCAGGTAATAGTGGCAGAGGCATTTGATGGTGTAAATACCAAAACAGATACACTGAGATTTTTTGTAGCTGCTGCAAATGTAATTCAGGCACTGCCTGCAGGTGTAAGGGATGGTATTAATTATAATACAGATAACACAATGGCAACATTGGTTCTTTACGCTCCCGGTAAAAACAGGGTAACGGTAATTGGTGATATCCCATCCAGTAACTGGAACGAGCAAACGCAGTACCAGATGAAAAAAACACCGGATGGCAATTACTGGTGGATGACAATTACAGGCCTTACCACAGGTGCAGAATATGCTTACCAGTATTTAATAGATGGAACCCTGAAAGTAGGGGATGCTTATGCAGAAAAGCTTTTAGACCCGGGCAACGATGCTTTTATTCCTGCAGCAACTTACCCTGCTTTAAAACCCTATCCTGCAGGATTTACATCTGGTGTGGTGTCAGTTTTGCAAACAGCAGCACCGCAATACAACTGGCAAACCACCGGTTATATACGGCCTGATAAAAGGAACCTGATGATTTATGAATTACTGGTAAGAGATTACCTGGCAGCACACGACTGGAAAACGCTTACAGATACCCTGAATTATATAAAAAAGTTGGGCATAAATACAATTCAATTAATGCCTGTAAACGAAT
>JAYVGA010000513.1:0-2244 GCA_043772635.1 Chitinophagaceae bacterium | reverse complement strand
TTTTAAACGGCCACCATTTAAATAAACATACCATTCTCCATCGGCTTCTTTTTTGGTGTCTATTGCAAGCACCACACACTGGCTACCAAAAGCATTGCTCATTTCCTGCAGGATAGCAGGATTTCTTACAGCGGCAGAATTTACAGAAATTTTATCTGCACCATTTTTTAATAATAATTCTACATCTGCCACGCCCGAAATACCACCACCCACCGTAAACGGAATATTGATGCTGGAGGCAATATCATTTACCAGGCTGGCAAATGTTTTTCTGCGTTCTAATGTAGCCGTTATATCCAGGAATACGAGTTCATCAGCACCCTGCTTTGCATATTGAGCAGCCAATTCCACCGGGTCTCCGGCATCTTTTATGTCAATAAAATTTATTCCTTTTACTGTGCGGCCATCTTTTATATCCAGGCAGGGGATGATGCGTTTGCAGAGATGATGCACAAGCCCCCCCGCCCCTAAAGGGGAGCTGGCAAACTCTTTTTTGAAATTGGTGCTATTCATTTTTTTTGAGGCTTTAATTATGTTTTTTTAAATCTGGTAGGGAAATCAATCCTTCGTAAATGGCTTTGCCAATGATGGCACTGCTGCATCCTGCCTGTTTTACCAATTCAATATCGGCGATGGTTGATACGCCTCCACTGGCGGTTAATTGTATGCCGGGAAACTGTTCAATAATTTTTCTATACAAATCAACTGATGTGCCCTGCATAGCTCCATCTTTTTTTATATCGGTACAAAAAAATTGAGTAGCACCTATTGCAATGCTATTTTTTAAAAAAGAAAAAATGTCAATTCCACCATCCTGCAACCAGCCACTTATTTTTATTTTTTCATCCAACACATCTGCCCCAATAAAAAATTTAGCAGAGCCGTATTCTGCAATCCATTGCTGCAATAATTGCGGCTGCTTTACTGCCAGGCTGCCAATGGTAACCATGCCGGCACCTGCATTGAGAATATCTTTTACATCCTGCGCTGCCTTTACACCTCCGCCAAAATCAATTTGAAGACTTGTGGAGTTCGCAATGTTTTGCAGCACTTTAATATTTTGAATTTTACCTGCTTTTGCACCATCCAGATCAACTAAATGAAGACGGGTTAAACCTGCATCTTCAAATTGCTTTGCTGCATCTACAGGATTTTCAAAATATATTTTTTCTTTTGAATAATCGCCCTGTGTAAGCCTTACTGCTTTGCCGTTGATGATATCTATGGCGGGGATGATGAAACCCCCTGCAGCGCCCCTGGCCCCCTTGCCCCGAAAGTTTTCGGGGTGAAGGGAACTTAGATTGTTACTTTGCTTAACTGATGACAATGTTTTAATTTTAAAAGTTTTAAAAATTGTTTTTTATAACTCAAGAAAATTTAATAATATTTTATCGCCTGCATCTGCAGATTTTTCTGTGTGGAACTGCACTCCATAAAAATTATTTTTTTGAATGATGGCACTGTAAGGCAGCACATAATTTGTGGTAGCAACGGTAGCATCACATATTGCTGCAAAGTAACTATGCACATAATATACAAAAGCATTTTCGGGCAATCCTTTTAGTAAAGGAGATTGATAATTGTAAATACTGTTCCACCCCATCTGGGGAACTTTAATCCCGTTTTGAGAAGGAAATTTTTTTACCATCGTATCAATTATGCCCAAACATTTCGTATCGTTTTCATCAGAATAATTGCAGAGCAACTGCATACCTACACAAATGCCCAGCACCGGTTGCGTTAAGGCAGGTATTATCTTATCTAACCCAGTTTGATGCAAACTTTCCATGGCGGCTCTTGCATTGCCAACCCCCGGAAAAATAATTTTATCTGCCTTTCTTAATTCATTTTCATCATCAGTAATAATGGCAGTATAACCCAAACGTTTTAAAGCATAGAGTACACTTTGCACATTACCGGCATTGTATTTTATGATTGCAAGCCCACCGCTTCCCCCAACCCCTTCCCCTAAAGGGGTAAGGGGTGTAACATTAGTAATTTTATCCCGACTATGCATATCACTCATCATTTATAAACTATAGAATACCTTTGGTTGTAGGCAAATTGTTGTTATTAATATCTCTCTTCACTCCCATTTTAATGGCTTTGGCAAATGCCTTGAACACCGATTCAATTTTATGATGCTCATTTTCTCCTTTAGCCTGAATGTTCAGGTTGCATTTGGCTGCATCGGTAAAAGATTTAAAAAAATGCTCAAACATTTCTGTGGGCACATCTCCAATT
>JAYVGA010000512.1:0-27882 GCA_043772635.1 Chitinophagaceae bacterium | reverse complement strand
AAGTGCCACTGCATCGTGGCCAAACTATATGCTGGGTGTTGTTGCACAATTTGTAAAAGCAGGCATTGAAGTACCAGGTTTTGATGCTGCACTTACCGGCGATATACCCATTGGTGCCGGTCTTTCTTCTTCTGCTGCTGTAGAATGTGCAATGGCGCTTGCATTAAATGAAATTACCCATGCAGGTTTTGATAAGTTGACGCTGGTAAAAATGGCGCAAAAAGCGGAGCATGAATTTGCAGGTGTGCAGTGTGGTATTATGGATCAGTTTGCGAGCATGTTTGGCAGGCACAATCATGTTATCCGGCTGGATTGCCGCTCGCTGGATTACAGTTATGAGCCATTTAACATGGAGGGTTTTAAAGTGGTATTGCTGGATACCAATGTAAAACATTCCCTTGCATCTACAGAATACAATGTGCGCAGAAAACAATGTGAAACCGGCGTGGCCATGCTGCAGCAACACCATCACGAAATAAAAAGTTTAAGAGATGCTACACTGGACTTATTGGATAAACATGTATTGCCCCAGGATATAACCGTGTACCAGCGCTGCAGATATATAGTGGAAGAAAACAGCCGTTTACTTGCGGCGTGCAAAGACCTGGAGGCAAACAATATGATTGCTTTTGGAAAAAAAATGTTTGAAACCCACCATGGCCTCAGCAAACTCTACGAAGTGAGCTGCACTGAGCTGGATTTTTTAGTGGCCCATGTACAGGATAACCCTGCAGTGCTGGGGGCAAGAATGATGGGTGGCGGTTTTGGTGGTTGCAGCATTAACCTGGTTAAAGAAGAGGGCATTGATGAATTGATAGAACAAACAGCTACAGCATATAAACATGCGATGGATAAAGATTTAAAAGCCTATATCGTAAGTATTGAAGCAGGCACTTCGGTTATAAATAATAGGGCCTGAATATTTTAATGAGAATCGAATTAAATAAGGGTTGTCAACTTTTTAAAAGTTGACAACCCTTGCGGATAAGCTGTAAATTAGCTGCGGATTCAAAAACACCAATCTTAAAAAATATAAGATGAAAAAAATATTTTTTCTTCCATTGCTCTTTATCTTTTTATCCATGACAAACGCAAAAAAAACCAGGATAGTTTTCTTCGGAGATTCTATAACGCAAATGGGAATAGACAAAGGTGGATATATAGATAAGATGCAGACATCTTTAATGGAGAAAGGCATTCAAAATAAATATGAACTTACAGGTGCCGGTATTGGTGGCAATAAAGTGTATGATTTGTATTTAAGAATGGAAGAAGATGTGCTGGCCAAAAAACCACAAATAGTGGTTATTTATGTAGGTATTAATGATGTGTGGCACAAAACATCCGGCACGGGTACCGATATAGAAAAATATGAAAAATTTTATGTGGCTATCATAAAAAAACTGCAGGCAAAAAAAATTAAAGTAGTGGTTTGCACACCCACCGTAATTGGCGAAAAAAAGAACAATGCCAACCCACAGGACGCTGATTTGGATGCCTACTCGGCAGTAATAAGAAAATTAGCTGCGGCTCATAATTGCCTCTTGGTAGATTTAAGAAATGTTTTTGCAGCATTTGAAAAAGAGAACAATACAGAGGATAAAGAATCCGGCATACTCACTACCGACAGGGTTCACCTTAACGAAAAAGGAAATGCATTGGTGGCAGACGAAATGATGAAAGTATTGTTTACTCAGTAAAGTTTACCCATGGTCTGACCGTCCCGGTCTGACCAGCAGTAAAAATTTGCTGCGGAAATTTTAATAAAATAAATGCAGCAGATTCACAGGTTTAATCTGCTCATCTGCTGCAAAATTATTTTTAAACAATTGCTTAGTTTTTTTAATTTGAAAACTACCGCTATTTTAATTGTAAAGTGACGGTTTGATTCGTAAGTGGTGGTGAATAGTCAATATTGACAATTCACCATTGACAATTCACATCTAACTTAAAAACAACTTTACTTTTTTACGCATCCACCGTGTCATATACCTGCACCTTCTTCCATAAATGGCTGCAGTCTTCTATAAATTTTAAATGTACTGGGTCAGCTTGATAGCTGGCCTGGTCTGCTTCATTTGCAAATTCTAAAAGCCAGGACAGGGTATAACTGCTGTCTATAACGTCACGGCTGGTATTGGCAGGTTTACCAATATGAAATTTTTTAATTGTTTTTACTGCAGAAAGTTTAGTAAGCCCTTCTATTAATTTATTTCTATCTTCTGCTGCATCTGCATTTTTTAGCCAAAAGAATACATGATGATAAAATACCTTTTTCATTTGCCTGTTATGGGGTTTGTTTTTAAATGATGATAAAGCGGTTAAAGATAAAAAGGCAATGCCTGCTTTGTTAATAAAAGTTTTTCGGTTAAATTTCATTTTAAAAATATTTATGCTTAATGAATAATATTATATGGCGTTATTTAAATTATCATTTATAAAACCTTCCTATCATCGGGTGCTCTACAATTGTTTTTTTTATTTCGGGTACATTTATGCGCCCCTGTTTTGCATATACAATTTTTCCGCCCGGCTCTGTTAGTATGGTATAAGGCAATGCTCCCTGCCATTTTGGGTCTATTGCTTCTATCAGTTTGTATTTATCATCGGTATTAAAAATATAATTTTTATTAGAGGCCTGGCTTGTTTGTAAAAACTTAAGTGCTTTATCTTTTTGCGAGAGATTATCTGCACTTACAGTTACCAGTTCAAAATCCCTGCCCCTGTACATTCTGTTAATAGTAATAAAATCGGGAAATTCTGTAACACATGGCCCGCACCAGGTAGCCCACACATTTATTAACTGCAGTTTGCCGGAAGTATTTTTTAATAAATTTTTAATACCAGCTTCGTCAATGGTTTCCAGGGATACTGATTCTGCCGCCCATTTTTCTTTATACTCACTCAACCAATTTTCTTTGCTTGCCCATTTTACAGAGCAGCCAAAAACTTTTGTTGTTTTAATGGTTACTTCTTTGCCGGCTATTAATTCATCCAGGGCAGCACGGGTATCATTTATGTTGGGCGTTTTTGTTGGATTTTCTACATCATCAATTCTACCCTGGAAACGCAATTTTCTTTCTTTGTCAAAAATAAAAACATGCGGGGTAGCAATGGGGCCGTAGGCTTTGGCCACACTTTGTGTTTTGCCATCATACAAATAGGGGAAATTATATTTTTTTTGTTTGTACCTCAGTTTCATTTCTGCATAAGTATCTCCCATATCGCTATAGTCTAATTCATTTAATCTTACAGCATTGGGGTCGTTGGGCATAATGGCAATAAGCTGCACTCCTTTATTTTTATAATCATCCGTAAGTTTTATAATTCGGTTTTCATAAGCCTGCGCTGTAGGGCAATGGTTGCAGGTAAAAACAATCACCAATATTTTTGCTTTGCTAAAACTTGCCAGCGAATACGTTTTACCATCCGTTGCCGGTAATTTAAAATCGGGGGCTTTGGCTCCTATAGCAAGTGTTACCGGTTCTTCAGTTGCCCCAGGGTAAGAAAATGAAGCAAACATAAAAAGAACTATTAGGCTAAAATAACCGGGTAATTTCATATAAAAATATTTGATGAAAAGATACAACGTTTAATTTTAATTTCCCGTATTTCATCAGGCAGATATTTACTGCTAATCCCGTTTCTGAAATTTTAGCCATTAGTAGTTAAATAATAAATTGTTGATGGTTATACTGCATAATTGTGCTAACTTTTATCTTTAAAATAAACTCATGCAAACAAGAAAACAATTCCTGACAAATGCTGCACTCTTCTCTGCAGGAAGTATGTTGTTGCCGTCTTTTGCAAATGCTGAAGCACAAAAAATTAAAAATGTTGGAGTGCAGCTCTATACTTTTCGTACAGAAATGGCAGCGGATGCTTTGGGTACTTTACAACAAATTGCTGCTATTGGTATAAAGCAGATAGAATCGGCAAAAAGTGATAAAGGCCATTATTACGGACTTAAGCCCAAACAAATGAAACAGGCCTGTAAAGATTTAGGAATGACACTCAGCAGTGGCCATGTGCACCTTGATGATAAGTGGAAACAAACCATGGATGAAGCAGCCGAAAGCGGGCAGGAATACATTATTTGCAGCACCATGCCTGCAGATGGGCAAACAGTTGACAATTATAAAAAAGTGGCAGAGCTGTTTAATAAAGCAGGAGAAGATTGTAAAAAGATGCAGCTAAAATTTGGTTATCACAATCATGGTTATGAATTTGAAAACGAAGGTGGAAAAGTTTTATATGATGTGTTGCTGGATAATACGCAGGCCGCTTTGGTGCATATGGAATTAGATTTAGGTTGGGTAATAGTTGCGGGAAAAAACCCGCTGGATTATTTTAAAAAATATCCCGGGCGTTTTCCGCTATGGCATTTAAAAGATATGGATATAATAAAAAAGCACAGCGTAGAATTTGGAAAAGGTGGGTTGGATATTGTGGCAATGTTGAAAAACAGGAAACAATCCGGTTTGGATATTATGTTTGTAGAGCAGGAAGAATATGCCGCCACCCCGTTGCAAAGTATGAAGTACAATATGGAGTATCTTAAAAAACTGAGGCTGTAATATTCTATTTTATCCTTTTAGATTATTTAATAATCCTATCGTTTTGATAGGATTATTGTATATTTATGATAGGATAATTATAGAGTAAAAAATGACATCAGCCAGGCAGCAAAAAATAATAACCATCATTCTTGCCAATGCTCCCATTGGTATTTCGGGTATTAATGAAAAATTGGACGAAAATATTTCTGTGCCCACACTCAATAGGGAACTTAGTGCATTAAAAAGCGAAAATTATATAACTGCATCAGGTAAAGGGCCGGGTATAAGATATGAAGTAAACAAATATGCTTTGTCATTTGCAGCAATAGATGCAGACGCTTTTTTTAAAACTGATGTAGATGAAAGGGTTGTTATTGAAACATTCAACCACGAAATTTTCAGCTTACTTAAAAAACATGCATTGTTTACTGCTGACGAAACAACAAAATTAGATGAAGCCACATTGGTATACCGCAGTAAAAAGAAAAAACTGAATGCACAATTATTTAAAAAAGAATTTGAAAGACTGTTGATAGAACTATCCTGGAAATCATCGCAAATAGAAGGCAATACTTACGATTTGCTGGATACAGAGCAACTGCTTAAATACAATATCAAATCTGATAAATACACTATCGAAGAAGCAACTATGCTGTTGAACCATAAAAAGGCCATTGAATATACGATGGAAAATAGCAGTATATACAAAACACTAAAAGTGCGGGACATCATTGATATTCACACATTGCTTACCCAAAAGATGGGAATAAGTAAAATTCTTAGAAAGCGGGTGGTACGCATTACAGGAACAAGGTACACGCCGCCCGCCAACCCCTTTGTGATAGAAGAAGCACTGGAAAAAATGTGCGGCCTTGTAAACAGCAAAAAAAATAAATATGAAAAGGCATTTCTTGCCCTTGTCTTTATCAGTTACATTCAGCCTTTTGATGATGGTAATAAACGTACAGCAAGGCTTACTGCCAATGCTTTACTCATGAGCAATAATTGCTGTCCTTTATCATATAGAAGTGTAAATACCACAGATTATAAAAAGGCAACCTTGCTTTTTTATGAGCTTAATAATGTATTGGCTTTTAAAGAAATTTTTACCAGCCAATACCTTTTTGCAACAGAAAATTATTTTTGATAATCCTGTGCGCTAATTTTAAATGCAACCAACAGCTTCAAACATAATATTACTGCCCAGCCTTTTATTTTAATATTACCTGAAAGGGTAATTTTTTTTTGTACCCTTTGGCCCAACTTTGTTTTGGAAAAAGCAGGTTTCTTTTGCCAAAAGTTTTTTGTAAATTAGAAGTATGTGTAAGCTGCCGGTTTTAACTGTACTGTTACTGGTTTCAACAATTATATATGCCCAAAATAAAAGGTACACTATTATTATGCCTAAAGGGCAAAATGCAGATTCAGTGAAACAGGTAGAGGAGCTGATAACAGCGGCTAAAAAAAATATGGAAAAAGATACAGGTGTGGCGCTTACACTGTTGCGGCAGGCGGTAGAAGAATCAACAAAAATGAAGAATGATTTTTTACAGGCAAAGGCATACAGTAAAATTGGGGATATTTATTTTCAGCAGAATTTATACAACAGGGCCCTGCCTAATTTTTCCCGTGCTGCCGATTTGTTTTACGAAACAGAATCGCATTACGACATTGCGTATAATACACTCGGTGTTGCAAAATCGCAATATTACCGGGGAAACTACACCAGGGCTGCAGCAAGTTTTACAGAAGTGATAAAAAGAAGCGAACAATATGGCTTGCCCCAGATAAAGGCAGAAGCTTTTGAATACCTGGGGCTGGTACACGGGGCCTTTCAAAATTTGCAGCGCAATGCAGAAGATTACATTAAATCTCTTGCCCTCAAACAGGAGTTGCACGATGATAAAGGAATTGTAAGAATTGCAGCTAACCTTAGCGATATTTATTTTCAACTGGCAAAATTTGACAGTGCATTGTTTTTTTCCGGCCTGGCATTTACAGCCGCAGAAAAATTAAACTTAAGTACAGAAATGTACATGGCAAAAATAAAAAAAGCCAGCTCCCTTATCCGTTTAAAAAAGATAAAAGAGGCAGAAGCCGAAATAGGTTTTTTTAAAAAAACGATTAACCAGCGGCAGGATGCCAACCTGCTGGTACGCTACCAAACCCTCCTTGGAAGTTATTTTTTGGCCATTAAAGATGAAAAGCAAAGTAAGTTTCACTACGACTCTGCCCTTGCCATTATTAAACGCAATGCTTTTCCAGAACTTTTAATTATTGTGTATAATGATATGGCAGCGGCCTGGTATGCAGACGGGAATATTACTAAAGCCTACGAGAGCTATAAAAAATATAACAGGCAGCTGGCCCTGTTTTACACAGGCGATAATATAACAAAACTGGCTGTGCTGGAAGGTTTGGTTAGTCTTGAAGCATCAAAAGATGAGATCATTAATTTGAATAATGAAAATAAATTAAAAGCCGTTTTGCTCCTGCATGAGCAGGATGTAAGAAAAAGACTTGCCTGGGAAAATTTTCTGAAAGATTCAATTCTTAAAAAAGAAAAAATGCTGAGTGATGCCTTGGCTAGAGAAAATAATTACCGGCAGGAAAAACTGGACGATGAAAAAAAACTAAGCAGCTCGGTAACAAGGGAGTTTGGTTTGCAGCATGAAAAACTTACCAACGAAAGAAAGCTCCGCATTACTTTATTATCAGGCCTGGCTTTGTTTATTGCCCTGGGTGCAGTAATTTTTATGATGTACCGGAGGCAACGTAAAAAAAGTGCTATCATACAAAAACAGTCCGACGATTTGCAGACCCTCATAAAAGAAATTCATCACCGGGTTAAAAATAACCTGCAGATCATTTCCAGTTTACTCGATTTGCAGTCCTTATCCATAAAAGACAAACAGGCTGCAGGTGCAGTAAGGGAAGGGAAAATAAGGGTGCAGTCAATGGCGCTTATTCATCAAAATTTATACAATGAAGGAAATATAAAAGGAATTGTAATGGAAGATTACATAAAGAACCTGGTAGAAAATTTATTTAATTCCTACAATATTCAGAAAGATAAAATAAAACTTGTTACAGATATTGATTACCTGAATCTTGATGTAGATACCGTAATTCCCTTGGGGTTAATTATAAATGAGCTCATCAGCAATTCTCTTAAATATGCCTTTAAAGAAGCGGGCAATGGAGAAATTTATGTAACATTAAAAGAAAACAACAAACAGCTGCTGCTGCAGGTAAAGGATAGTGGCTGTGGTTTTCCGCACAACTTTAGCAGGGCACAAAACAATTCTTTTGGGTATAGCCTGATTAATGCTTTTGCACACAAACTAAAAGCACGGTTAGATATTTATAATGATGGAGGAGCCTGTGTTTCTATGAATATATCCAGGTATAAACTTGCCTAAATTTTTTATATGAGCGAATTTAAAATACTGATAGTAGAAGATGAAGCTATTATAGCGCAAAATATTGCGGTGTATTTAAACAACAGCGATTTTGTGGTAAGCGGTATAGCTTATGATGATGAGGAAGCGCTCTTTCAGCTAAAACAAAATACACCCGATGCAGTAATACTGGACATTAACCTGGATTGTGAAACGGATGGAATAGAAATAGCAGCGTATATAAACAACCATATACACATCCCTTTTTTATTTCTTACGTCGCATGCCGATAAAGATACCCTGGAGCGTGCAAAAAAAGTAGAACCCTGGGGCTATGTAGTAAAACCCTTTAACGAAAAATCTTTACTGGCCACACTGGAAATTGCTATATCCAATTTTGCACAGCGCAGCAATCAGCAAATACCGCATATCAGTTTTGAAAAAATAAACCGGCACCTTATAAACCAGGTAAGCGAAAGAGAGTTTGATGTACTGCAGCTTATTTACGAAGGCAAACCCAATCAGCAAATTGCAGAAGCCTTATTTATTTCTTTTAATACGGTAAAAAAACATATTAACAACGCCTATATAAAACTGGATGTAAACTCCCGCTCCACTGCCATAGCATGCCTGAGGCAACTAATGATTAAATAATTTCTTCGTCTGCACTCACCACTTTCGGGTATTTTTTAAATATCACCCAAAAGGGTAAAGTAAATTATTGTTTCGTTGATGAATTTTGATGAATCAAACTATTGTTAACCATCAAATTTCTTTGTATAAAAAGATTTTCAATATAAAAAATAATTTTTTAATCAAAACAGATGCAGGCGAAACAAAACATACTCCTTTAAAAATACAGCGTAAGCGGCAGTTTTTAGAAACACCGTCCATCACCAGAATAAATTTCCTATTATGAAAACAGAAAAATTAAACCGGGATATTTTTTTTAACCGGCTCAGAAAACAGGAATTTGCAAACCTTGATAAATCGGGTGAGGTATATTTAGATTATACAGCAGCCAATATTTATCCGCAATCTTTAATAGAGCGGCACTGGCGCTTTTTACAAAATAATATTTATGGAAACCCTCATTCAAATAATACTGCTTCGCAGCTATCAGAAAAAAAGATAAGCGAAGCAAGAAAAAGAGTGCTTGATTTTTTTAACGCTACAGATTACCATTGTATTTTTACTGCCAATGCTTCTTCGGCATTACACATTGTTGGCGAGTGTTATCCATTTTCTTCTGAAAGCCATTTTTTATTAACGGCCGATAATCATAATTCTGTTAATGGTATAAGAGAATATTGCCGCAGCAAAGGAGGAGATTATTGTTACAGCCCCATTAATTACGGCGACCTTTCTATAAACGACGCTGCATTAAATAAAAACCTGCAATCGTACCCGGATAAAAAAAATAAATTATTTGCTTATCCTGCCCAGTCCAATGCATCGGGTGTGCAGCATTCGCTGGAGTGGGTAAAAAAAGCACAGCAGCAGGGCTGGGATGTACTGCTGGATGCGGCTGCTTTTGTACCCACATCAAAATTAAATTTATCGGAAGTATGCCCGGAATTTGTATCGCTTTCTTTTTATAAAATGTTTGGTTATCCTACCGGCGTAGGCTGCCTGCTGTTAAAAAAATCAGTATTTAATAAATTAAAAAAGCCCTGGTTTGCCGGAGGTACGGTTGCTTTATCCTCCACTAATTACAGCGCCCATTTTTTAAAACCCGATCATGAAAAATTTGAAAACGGCACCGTTAATTACCTGGACATACCGGCTATTACCGATGGACTAAATTTTATAACCGCTGCAGGAATAGATAATATAAACAGCCGCATAAAAGACCTTAGTTTTTTATTGCTTACCAATTTGCAAAAGCTGCAGCACGATAACGGCCTTTCTTTAATAAAACTTTACGGGCCTGCACATACCCAAAACAGGGGAGGAACTTTTTTGTTTAATTTTTTTGATAACTGCCGCCAGCCTTTTCCGCTGCAGTATATAGAGCAACTGGCCAATGAAAATAAAATAGCGCTTCGTACCGGCTGTTTTTGTAACCCCGGTATTGATGAACTGAATAACTGTATATCGGCAGAGGAGTTAGAAAAATATTTTACCACAAGGGCATATGGGGATTATGATGATATGATACATTTTATGGGAAAGATGAGGGGAGCAGTACGCATTTCTATCGGCCTGGCCACAACAACAATTGATATTGCAAAATTTTTACGCTTTGCAAAAACGCTGCTCAATACATCTGTTACAGAAAATAAGGAATCAATACTGGCTGCTGATGCAGCAGCATTGCAATTGGGTTGAAGAAAAAAATAAATCAGTTTTAAAAATAAAAATATGAAAAAGAATATCTTTTTTTTGTTGCTGTTAACCTGTTGTTTTAAAATATATGCACAGCAAAATGTGGGCATTGGTACGGCATCACCCAATGCAAGCTCGCTGCTGGAAATAAGCAGCAGCAACAAAGGTTTACTTATACCAAGAGTTTTACTTGCATCTGAAACTGATGTAACCACTATTCCATCGCCACCAAATGCATTACTCATTTTTAATAACAACGAAGCTTTGCCTGATGGCAGGGGATTTTATTTCTGGAATGCCATTAGTAATAAATGGGTGAAACTGGCCACAAATAACAACCTTAATAATATTGATTACTGGAGCCATAATGGAAATAATGGTACCGACCCTGCAGTAAATTTTATAGGCACCACCGATAACAATGCACTCGTTTTTAAAACCAATAATATTTTGTCTGGCAAAATAGATCCCGGGCCTAATAATGTTTTCTTTGGGCAATCGGCGGGAATTGGAATTACATCTGGAACAAATAATAGCTTTCTGGGGCACCAGGCCGGCATAATAAATACTTCCGGATCTAATAACTTGTTTGTTGGCCACTTGGCAGGGAATTTAAACAGTAGTGGCGCTGAAAATGTATTTCTCGGTCAGGATGCGGGAAAAGCCAATACTATTGGCAACCAAAATGTTTTTGCAGGAGAAGACGCAGGTATGAGTAATACAACAGGTTCTCAAAATGTTTTTGCAGGCAATGGAGCAGGAAGAGAAAACACAATTGGATCCGAAAATATTGCAATTGGCGTTGATGCGCTTTTATCAAATACAACAGGTGAATCTAATATTGCCATTGGTAATCGCACATTGGCTAACACTATAGCAGGGGAAGGTAATATTGCTATCGGATATAATTCACTTGATCTTAATGAGACAGGAATTTTTAATACTTCTATAGGATATGTTGCTGGCCCTATCGTAAGTAACGTTTCATTTACTACCTGCTTAGGTTATAATAGCCAGGTAACTACCAGCAATACGATGGCCTTTGGTGATAGAACAGTTACCAAATGGGCCTTTGGCTTATCCACCACCCAACACGCATTGCAAGTAGGCAGCACAAATACGAATGGCAATGGTGCTTTCCTAACCCAGGGAGGTACCTGGACAAATGCTTCCGATATAAATAAAAAAGAAGATTTTACTGCATTAAATGGAACTGACCTGCTTCAAAAAATTGCTTCCCTTTCCATTACCAAATGGAGATACAAAGGCACCAGCGAGTATCATATAGGTCCCACCGCACAGGAGTTTTACAAATTATTTAATGTAGGTGCCGATGATAAAGGCATCAGCACCGTGGACCCGGCGGGTATTGCGCTGGCAGCTATACAGGAGCAGCAAAAAATAATTGAAAAACAAAATGAAATGATACTATTATTAGAAAAAAGAATTGAAGCACTGGAGAAAAAATAAACTACATGAGCAATTGCTGATAATAAAAATTATTTATTTCCGCTAAATTTTTTTTAATAAAATAAAAGCGTTGCAAAAAATCAGTTTGTTTTTTTTAAAATTGCCGGGAAGGCAGTAAGACGTTTTATCCTGCATTTTTTCGTTTTCCCGCCTTCCCGGCAATAAAATTTTTAAAGCGAAGCTTTTTTTAGCCCAATAAAATAATTGTAATATCTATTTCCCCGGCCTGCTACTCCTTTTAGCGTAGTAGTAAAATAAACAGGAAAACCCTTATAATTTATTCAAATAACTTTCTATCTTGTCCTTCCCCTAAAAATTGCCCGCCAGTATATATTTGTAAACTAACGGCTATGCGGAAGCAAGGTATTTTAAATGATGCAGGTTATATAGACCTTACCCAAAAGGCTAACAGGGAGATTAATATTATTAAAAGGTTGTTTGCAGATATACTGGAGCAGGTAGATAATAATTGTTATCCCTTTCTTATTTTGGCAGAGCAGCTTCCACAAAAAAACCGTATGGATGATGTATTGGCGCAACTAACCAGGCAGGGCATTTATCCACCTGATGTATTGCTGATAATTTGTGGCAGTACTAACCACAACAACCCCGCTTTATGGGAAATATTAAAAACAGGAATTAAAGATATTTACAACTGGGCAGGCGAAGATGATTTTAAAAATTACATTATTCATACCATACAGCGCAGGCAAAAAGTAGCTGCTGTACTTCAATCGGCACTGGTAAAAGATAACCTTGTAGGCGAGAGTATTGTTTGGAAAATTTTTTTATCAAAAGTTATTGAAGCCGCTTTGTTTTCTCAATGTTCTTTTTTATTAATGGGAGAATCGGGTACGGGTAAAGAACTTATTTCACGGCTCATTCATACCATAGATACAAGGATCGGTAAACAAGAACTGGTGCTGGTAGATTGTACTACCATCGTTCCCGGGTTATCGGGTAGCGAATTTTTTGGGCATGAACGGGGCTCTTATACCAATGCCATGCAAAGCAGGGAAGGGGCATTTGCACTGGCCAACAGGGGCACGCTTTTTTTAGATGAAATAGGCGAACTGCATTTGCCCCTGCAGGCAGAACTGCTGCGGGTTATACAGGAAGGCACGTATAAAAAAGTAGGCAGTAACCAGTGGCAAAAAACGGCATTTCGCCTGGTATGTGCTACACACAGAAACCTGCGCATGCAGGTAGAACAAAATATATTTCGCCAGGATTTATTTTTCAGAATTTCTGATTTTGAATTTAATGTACCCACATTAGCCGATAGAAAAGAAGACATTCCCTTGCTGGCAAATTATTTTTTAAAACAGTTTACAAAAGAAGATGAACTGCCCCAGTTTGACGATAATATCATGGACTTTCTTATGCAGCGGCATTACCCCGGCAATGTAAGAGAGTTAAGGCAATTGCTGCAGCGTATTGCATTGCGGCATGTGCGCCACAAAAAAATTACCATAGGAGAACTGCCGGTAGAAGAAAGGGATCAAAACATCAGCACAGGAATTTTGCCACAAATAAATTCGCTGGATAATGTGGTAAGGCAAATGATTTTAAACGGAGAAAATTACAACAGTATAAAAGATAAAGCCGGTATGGCCGCTTTTGAAGCCGCAATAGAAATAAGCAGTGGCAATAAACAAAAAGCTGCAGAGCGGCTGGGCGTAGATGTGAGAACGGTGCAGTTGGGAGTTAAGAAAAAAATTTGACCCAATACATTGTTCTTACATCATATTGTCGCTCATAAATTTTCGCACTTCATCTGTTATAAAAACGCCACGGTTAAATTTTGATCTTCCGGTTTTTATCTGTGTTCCATGATCAATATGTATTCCCACAATCACCCTGCCACCATTATCGGGGCTACGTTTTACCCATATTGGGGAGCCACTCATGCCACCGGAAGTATCATTAAAGTAAGTGATAATTTTTCCGTTATCCATAAAATCATTTCCATAATTATAAGAGAGGTATTGCCTGCTTCCTTTTTTATCATCAATATCCCCGGGGTATCCGCATATATTTAAATCCTGTTTTTTAATGGGCAGCGGCAGGTTGCCCTGTAATATAGAAGAACCAAGTTTATCAATTCCTGTAATGTCCTGTCCAAAAAAACCAGTTTCATTACCTGTGGTTTTTTCAATGTGTAAAATTGCATAATCCCGGGAAGTAAGCAGGTCTTTTGCAGCAAACCCTGGGTAGGAAAATATGGTATTCACAGGATTAAAACTTGCAAACTTTGGTTTAAACGGAAATTTTTCGCCATCCCTTCCGGGAGAAATGATAATACTTCCGTTGGGTAATTTACTGTTTGCAGGCCTGTCCCATATATTATGTGCGGCAGTAATCAATGTCTTTGGCCCAATAAAAAATGCAGTTCCGCCAAAGGTTCCACCATTACTCATGGTTAAAAATAACTGGCATATGTACCTGTATGGTGCAAGCGTGGTTTTGCTTATGCGTAGCCTGGTATCTTTTGTACCCACAATATCATAATCCAGTTCCTGTTCATACATTTCTGGCTGCATAATTTTCAGGTATTGCGGAGAAATATATGAATTATAAGGGGCGTACATAATAAATATTTTTGAGTAAAAATTTTGATAAATAAAAAATTTATACATCTCCCTCTTCCAGCAAAGTATATGTAAAATTATTTCCGTAAATATTACTGTGCTTCTGGCAAAGGCTGATGAATGCTGCAAAATCTGCACTGTTGGCAAATACCTGGCAGCCGGCACTCCATTTACCTACTTCAGTACTGCTGCTGCCAGCTTTGTGAATATTTATGCCAAATACACCATTCTCTTCTTTGCCGGTTTTAAAATCAAGTTTGTTGTCTTTATTAAAATCACGGGTTACTTTAATGGTACCCTGTTGTACAAGCGCTGTATATTCTCCCCGGTGTAAACCTATTTTATGCGAATAAATATACTGCCCCGGAATTACTATTGCTGTTCCGCTAACATTCATGGGATTGTTTAAATAATAGGTGCCGGGGTCTGTGGTGGCAGGGTTGCTTTTAAACTGCCAGTTGCCATAATTGTCTTTATAAAAAACATTAATACTGTCGTCAAAACTATTGGGCTCTGCAGTGTTTGCTCTTACGCCCACAATATTAAGCTGAAAAGGATTTGTATAAATTACATAACGCTTTTTTGTAAGTGCATTTAAAATATTTTGCAAATTTATTTTACCTGTGCCTCCACCTGTGCCATAACCCTGTGCCGGATTTGTAATTACCGGCGATGTGGAGGGCATTTGTAAAGCAGGCCGCACAATATTATTTCTTATGCTCAGCCATTCGCTGCTTAAGGAACTAAAGTTTGGTTGTGATGTATATAATGGTTTGCCACCAAGCTCGGGGTGCCGTTTAAAAAACAACATATCGGTTAATGCGTTTTCATTCCGTTCTCCTTTTGCAATATCATTTTTTACAAGCTGTGTTTCAGAAACCGGCTGCTGGTAATTTGAAGGCGCTGCCGGATATTTTGAAACCGGTTTTGCATAGCCGCCCGCAGGTGCTGCCGGAGTTCCACCCAGCCAGTTAAAAAATGGCGTGGCATAATTTTTTGCAACAGTATAATAACTGCTCCATTCCATTTCTGGATATAATGTTTCATTTTGTTGCCGCTGCACACGATGGTAGGAGCGAAGGATATTTTTTTGATTACAGTTACTGCACATAAAATGGTTTTTAATTTTTGTACAATGGGTTGGCATTAAAATAAAAGCTTTGCCGGGTTATGCATTTATATCGGGGTAAGCTCAGCAAACCGGGTATGGTGCATAAGTTCCATAACCCAATCCTGCGGGATCTACATCCATATAAAAATATTTTTTATAAAATTTTTTTATTGCCGTAAACCCTTTTACAGTCATAAGGGGGTTGCGGGTACTGCTGCTGCTTTCATAAACAGAATAGGTGCCCAGGAGCGCAGCATAAGTTTTTTTGCCACTTGCTTTTGCCAGGGCTACTGCATAGGTGCTGTTTATTCCTTCGCACAAATATTGTTTAATCGTTTTAAAATCTGTATCCCATGTTACAGGTGTGGAAGAGCATTCTCCTGTTTTGTCGCAATTCCAGATAAGGTTAATTTCAGTTGTTGAGTAATTGAGTTTAATAGCTTTACTATCTGTTAAACTATTTACGCCATACTTTGAAACTAATTTATTCAGCGTTAAAAAATAACTTTTTGTAAATGTGCACCCCCATAGCCAGGTAAAACCATTTGTATGAAATGCATTTTTAAAATGCAGCTGTGCTGCAGCGCTCATATTTTTACTGGTAAAATCTTTGTAGGTTCTTGGATCTTTGTCATCCGGGTCTCTTTCTGGTTTATCTGTTGAATAATAGCAATTGCTGTTTCTGTCCCACTTGTCGCAGCTGTTTACGAGTACGGGCCCACCCATCCATCCATGCGAAAAAAAACTTAACTCCATAAGGGAACCGGCATTGGCTTTACCAATTTCCTGTACTGCTGCATAAATATCAAGAATAGACATTACACCCGTTTGCCCATTTTTAAAACCATATGCATGATTTTTTTCTACCCTTTCGTACGATGCTGCTGTAACAGGAGTAAATTTATTATCCATTTTTTTTGAAACCATTTGTTTTCCGGCAGGGTATGTTACATCATAAGTTTCTACGGTACCCCCAACAAAATCAAAAATGATAAACCTCAAATCACTTTTCGAGGAATTTATTCTTTTCCATCTCTCCATCCTGTTTTCGCAGTACGATTTTAATTTGTGTCTCAGGTTTTCATAATTTACACCCGCTACCAAAATATACTGTTTCAATAGCTTTACTGTAATATCTGCCTGCAACATTTCGTTTAAATAAAAATTATTATTCTTAAATATATCTACTTCATTATTTTCATTAAATATAAATTCTGGCAATAATTCCTGTTGCTCCTCCCTGTAATTTTTATACATAATTTATATTTTTAAGAAACTTAAATTAATTTTCCACCACACCTTTTAATAAAATCCTTGTCTATGGGGCTGCTGTTTGTTTCGGCAATAAACTGTGCCACACATTCTGCTACGCCAGCGCCACGGCCGGGATCATCGGATGTGTTGTAATAAATATGTGATGCTTCGTGTATGATGGTTTGTGCCTGAAATTCAAAATGATCGGCAACGCTTACACCGGTTTTTGGTTTCCAGAAGCGGGAGCAAAGATGTATTCTGAAAAAATTTCTTTTTAAACGTTTGTTCTCTGCATTGGCAGAATTATACACCCAGGCCCAGTCGCCTGTGCTGCAGTCGCCCGATAGACAGGTGTACCAGATATAACCGCCAGCCATAATTTTTCTGATATTGCTTAACCATCTTATTACTAATCCTACTTTGCCGGGGCCATTGCCCGTCCATGCTGCCGGGTCGTTTACTTTTATGCGCATTCTTTTGGCCAGGCTTAAAGCAAAAGTATTATTGGGTAACGATTTGTCTATGGCATCACCTGCATTTATTCTTTCTGTTGCTTTTATTAAAGCTGCAATGGTTTTATCCATCATGGCCACGGCTCTTTGAACAATTTTTTCCAAAGCTCCCACAGGGTCTGTTGTGCCAATAGCTTTAAAAATGGGGTAGGTTTTATTGTAATTTGCACAACTTACTTTTTTGGGGTCTACCATTGGCTTCACTATTACATCCCACATTAATGGCTGGGCTTCAAACTCCGCTTCATATTCATTAAGTATGGCTTCAAATTCGGGAAGCAGTTTTCCCTCGTTGTATTCTGTATACATGATTTTAATTTTTTAATGAATAAAAAATAGTTAAGGATTTAGTAGTGGCTCCCGATAGCTATCGGAGCCATGGCTAACCGCCGGCGTTGGTGTCTTCACCATCGTCGTTAACTAAAGCTTTTGTAGAGCCGTAGGCTCGAATTTGTTTTGTAGCAACGGGTTTTAACCCGTTGTAACAAATAATATTTTATCCGAGTGCCGTAGGCACGATCCATTTTAATAATCGGCGTCTTTTTATATGCTCCAAGCCTACGGCTCTCCTATACAATTTGCTGCTTATGTTCAACGGGTTAAAACCCGTTGCTACAATATGAACCAAGCCTACGGCTTTACATATGCACATTAAAAACCTTAGGTTAACGACTATGCTGTCTTCACCAACCCCTTAACTACATTTTATTTTTTAATGAATAAAAAATAGTTAAGGATTATTAGCTCTTATTAATGTATCAAAATCTATAAGCATTTCATCCAGTTTAAATGTGGCATCGCCTGCAAGATCTGATAATACGCAGGCCACATATTTGCATTTGCCATTTTTATAATTAATCAATATCACATCACTTTTATATTTACTCCATACGCCGCATTTTGTTGGCACATCTCCTGTAACGTCAATAGCTGCTTTGGCAGCAGCTGTCCAGAAAAAACTGCAGGCTTTGTTTAAAATATTGCTGATAGCTGTGGAAGAAGCATCATTAATTAATCTACCCTGTGCCATTAATGTAAAATAAGTGGCGCAGGATAATGCCGTAGCATTGTGCGAGCCACTGGTATTAAATTTTACGGATGGCCTGTTTGTCCAGGGCCTGTTGTAACCACCATAATCGTTTACCAGCCAAAGGCCGCCATTAACGGGGTGTGTAATACCGCTCTGCATTAAGGCAGATGCCAGGTAAGGATAAGAAATACTGTGCAATAATTTTGATGCAGCGCCATTATCATTTTTTTCAAACGCATTAATGAGTGTTGTGAATAGATCAGCACTGGTTTTTACTTTTATTGCGCCCGAAGAATAATTTTCGTAAATAAAAAGTTTACTCCAGTTTAGCTGGCTGCCCGGCAGTTTATATTCTTTTTGAAAATTGCCTAACCATTTTGAAATATCTGCTGTGTTGGTTACTCCATTTGCTTTAAAATAATTTTCAAGATCAAATCTTAATTGTATAACGCCATACAGTATGGCCATCTTAGCCGTGCTGGCCGGGTATCTTGCTACGGTAGATCCCCATCCGGCATATTGCGGTGCATTTATTTTGTTGCCGGATAAATCAACCAGTGCAATGGAAAGCCGGTCATTGGCAGAAGGGCTGCTGCCCTTTGCATAATTTTTATATTTTGATGTAACTAAAGAAGCCAATGCTTTTTGAAGCCCGGGGTTTGCAACCAGGTTATTGCCAGCATCAAAATAACCCGGGTTCATATTACTAATATTCATTTCTGCAACACCTGTTACCGCAAGCTTTCCGGAGGAGTTTACCTGTTTAACTGTTGTATAATGTTTTATTTTTGGCAGGCCGGGAACAATGTTTCCCACTTCTGTTTGCAGCTCCCCATTGCTGTAAAGCAGCGATTCAAATTCGGGAAGCAATTGCAACTCCTGCTGTTTGTAAGTATGATACATAACATAAATATTTTGGGTGCTTGTGAAAGCGGACTTGTTTAATCTTTTACACTTTGCTGGCTTTGTAAATAAGTGCCTTAAAATATAATGCTTGTGCTTTATAATTATTTACGGATATTCTCTTCTTGCCTTAGCAATTAATTCTACCATGTCTGCACCTCCGCTTGCAGAATTTTCATCATCAGTTTGCCCACTCTGTACAGATACCACACTTGGATAGAATTCATTTTTCCACCAGGCAAAAAATGGCCCACCAGATTGGCCCGGAAATACATCACCTTTATGAAAAATTCTTGTATGAACTTCCCTATCCCAGAATGAACCATCTAATGCAATGCGGTTTTGAAATGTGGGCCGCTGTGTAGAAGTGATGTCGTCCGGGTATCCTACATGATTCCAGTAAGGTTCATTATCCCAATCGTCACTCCAGCTCCTGGATCCCATGTATCCGGCACGTTCTCCAATTCTGCTGTTAAGCACTACCACCACATAATCATATTGGCCTTCTTCCCTGTCTATACCATCGCTGCCATTTACCTTTACATAATAGTATGTTCTTATACCATAAGCAAAACCAAATGGGGGAGTGCCTCCATCAAAGTAAGCCGGTGTAAATTTTATCCATCCGGTTTTATTTTGTGGAAGCCATTGCACACCATGGCTACAGGTAAGCAGATGTCGTGGCCCTACTAAAACTCCGCTAAATCCTTTGGGTACTGTGCCTGCAGTTTCTACCCTGCCTATGCAGGACCATGGATATGCACTGTCCCTGAAAATTCTTCTTTCATCCGGTGTAAAAACTGTAGTGGGTTCGTGCAAATCTTTAGGGCGTAGTTTAGACAACCTGGTATGTGTTTGTGATTTGCTGTATAGTTCTTCGGGCAATCTGATTGGCAGGGGCAGTAAAGGCAAATGATCGGGTACCATACCAGGTACACTGCGCAATTCTTTTTGCATCATTTTAATTTGTTCTCTTGATGATCTTGCTACCGGGTTAACCTCGCAGGCGGGCAGATCTATATATTTCCCCAGAATGCCTGTAACACGCAGCAGGGATGGAGTTGACAAATTTATTTTTGCAGCTTGCGGCAGTACCAATGGAATTTCTACCGCAATATTATCTGCACTTTTAAATGCTGCCCTTGGTTTAATAATGCTAAGGAGCTCTTCTGTTTTAATTGGTTTGCCCACTGCATTATTTACAACAGGATTTTTATTTAGTGCGGCTTTTATTGCAGCTTCAGTTTTGGGGCCTACCGTTCCAATAGCATCTATCCCATTTTGTTTTTGAAAAGCAGATACTGCATTTTTTGTAGCGTTTCCTGCTTTTCCATCTACCAAAAGGTTAAGGCCTAAAATTTTATTTAAAGAGTCCTGTACCCATTTTATATATTCAGGGCTTGTTCTGGAAGCTGAAGATGTTTCGCCGGAAAATTCAAATTCCATCTCAGGATATAATTCTTCTTCAAATTCATTTATTATTGCTTCAAATTCCGGAAGCAATTCTGTTTGCTGTTCATTCCATTTTTCATACATAACTCAAATTTTTAGCGTGAACATTTTTTGTTAGCCTTAAAAAATTTTTATACAAAAATTTATCCTGTTCTGCTTTGCATAATTTTAATGCATACACTTTCATGAGCTCCAAACCGGGATGTATCCATGGGCCATCGCTGCCAAATAAAAATTTATCAGGGCCTGCTCTCTGGTATGCTTCCATTATCAGATCAAATCTTCTCACGCCTGATAAGTCTGTATAAATATTTGCGAATCTTTCCAACGGACTTATAAATGCCAGCTGCGATTTCCAGTCGTCTGCAAAACTGCTAAGGTGTGGGATGATAAAATTTACGCCCGGATATTCTTTTGCTATCAGATCTACCTGTTGCACTTCGCCCATTACATCGTACAGCACCGGCAGGTTAAAATACTTTGCCGTGTCGCAAATTTCCCTGGTTATGGCTGCATCGTAGCGGTGTGTTTTTATACCACAAAAACCATATTGCTGCACCGCAATCCTTACCATATTAAAAATATTGCCTGCATCTTTTGCTGCATTTAAAAAAGCAAAACCAAAAAACCGGTTGGGATTACTTTTTACAATTTTTGCAACGCCTGCATTTGCTTTGGTGTAGTTGCTGTTAAACGCTGCAAACAATACTGTTTTTGTAATGCCTGCTTCTGCAGCCCATTGCATATAATTGTGCAAGGGGGCATCTGTATCCCATGGGCCTGTAAGCCCATCTCCTTTTCCTGCATGGCAATGGCAATCTATGATCATTAGGTGAAAGGTGAATGGTGAATGGTCAATTGTGAATGGTCAATAAGTCATTAGGTCAAAAGTCAAAGGTGAAAAGTCAAAGGTCAAAAGTTAAAGGTCAAAAGTCAATGAATCAATAATCATTGTTTAATTGAATGCCGGGTTGCAAAATACTATTCTTCTGATATTGACTTTTGACCTTTGACTTTTGACCATTTTAAACCATGCATTATTATATGCCTGTTATGTTCTTTTATACATTTTTTCCCGCTGATATTTTTGCTGAATAAGTATGGCAGGCATAGTAGCTTTTCCATTGTTTGATTGCTCGTAAGTATCTACGCCAATATCTACACCGGTAGCGGTTTGATAACAGTGAATGTAGCGCTGCACGGCATCTCTCCAGTCGTTAGCCCATGCGGCTGCAAAGTCACGGTCGTTTTGCAGTGTCCAGTTTGTCCAGCGTATGCTAAGAATAATCTGTTCGCCAAACCTTGCCAGGTCGTGGTAATAGCTCACACTGGTTTTGGGCCAGCCCTGCAGGGTTTTCATGGTATCTACCCTGTCCATCCATGGCTCATCGTAAGGCACCATAACTCTACCGCCCAAAAATTCTCTTATCTCCGGTTGAGAAAGAATCCACTGCTCCATCATCATTTCTATTTTTGCAGTAGTGGGCAAATCGCCAAACTGGTTGTGTGCTCCTTCGGATAATAACAGGTGTACTTCTTTTAAAGCATTAAGCACAGAAAAACCATCTGCACGGCGGGTAAGATCATCTGCCTCTTTGTAGTAAACACTGCTGCGGTAAAGCAGGTTATGAAATGCTTCAATAAATTTAGAACGGCTGTCGGCAGGTGTAAAATTGCCAATGGCTTTGCCTATAAGCTGTATGCCATAATGATGGTCGTACTCGTATGCCCTGCGGGAAACCGTAAGCCTGTGTTGTGCATCCTGTATGTATCCCCAGAGAATATTGTTTAAGGGGCGAAGCGGATCAATTTCCAGGTTGGCCAGTGGATCTATTGTTCCATTACGTATATTTTGAAAACGTTTTGCAATGGTATGCATGGTTTGCGCAAGCATGCCTTCTTCGTGCCAGTAACTCCATATTAATTCTATAAGCACCGGCTGGTCTTTAAGTTTCAGCAGGTCCACATCATCATCATCATTTACAGAATTTTGAAAATCTGCAAGCTTTGCTAAAATTAAATCGAGATAAGGCGAGTTAAAATTTGCAGGAATATCAAAGTCATCATCATTCATATCCAGCGATGCCTTTACAAATTTTTCTGTTGCAAACTTTAATAAACTGTAGGCCTGTGTGCTGGTAAAAGGAAGACCATGCATAGCCAGGGTTCTTTCATTGTTTGGAAGAACAACGTCTCTTGCAGCATCTGTATCTTTTTTAGCTGCTGCTTTTTTTAAAGCTGCAGGCACAAAGTCTGAGGGGCGCAACACATCATTTATAAAATCAAGATATTTATCAAAGCGAATGGTTCTTCTTTTAATGAGTTTCCAGAGCTGCACATCATCCCTGGTATCGGGTGTTTTTTTAAAACCTCCTTCGGATGGTATAAGCCTCACGGGTACCGATTCGTCATCATCCCGGTTGGTAAGAAAACTTTCTTTAGGATTATTTACTGTATTGCCGGTAACGGTGGTGCCGCTTGCCAGCGAAGATGAGGAGCCGGTGCCGCCTGGTTTTTTTGTAGTTGCCATAAATATTATTTTAATTGTTAGGTAATTATTTTTTAATTTCTTTTGTATGCCCAAAGGCGCAATTGTTGTGTTAATAAATTGTTTTCTTCCCTGGCATTTATGGCAAGGTCAAATTTTGCCTGGCCCAGTACAGCAAATACCATGGCAGGTGGTGCTCTTTCAATAAGACCGGGGCTTGCTTTCCACTGCCGGAATATTTGCTGCAGCTGCTGCGGCTGCCGTATGGCTGCAGGAAATATGTCTGCAATAGTTTTTCCTTTTAATGCAGCAGCTTTGTATTGCAAAACCAACTGCACAAAATTTTCTTCTTCTTCATCTAACTGCTTCAGCCAGTTTATTTTTTCTTCCGGCAAATCATCTATGGGATAAAACTGCTGCCATAGCTGCCATATTTTTTGCCATTGCGCATGCGGAAATAAGGCTTTACCAAATGCGCAACTTAGTTTTACCCTTACATAAGGTGCCGGGTGTGGGTCATCCAGATCGAGCCGGAACTGAAAATATTTTGGCAGGGTTACCACGCCCATTAATCCCATTGTGGCCACCATGCCCAGGTGCCCCATGGCCCAGCAATCGGCCAGTACTTCAGATATCCAGCGTTCATAAAACTTCCAGGCATCTTTATTTTTTGTGGCGCCTGCAATTTTTTTTCCCAGTTCTATCCGCAGTCCTTTTGTAAGCTCCATAGATTCTGCAGCCTGGTGCCCCACTTCGTGAATGAGAGACGATGCTATGCCGCTGCCCACCATTCTTTCTCTTGGTATTTGAATTACTGCCACCGGGTTTTCATCGCCGCCCGGCAATCTTGTACGGGCCCTTCGTATGGCAGCCCCGTGGCCCCGCTGCAAAAAAACCATCAGTGCCGGCACATCAAAATAGGGTTTGCACACTTCCAGCCCATCTTCGGCAAGTACATCTAAACCACTAAGCCATATGCCCACATCATGTTCTCCTCTTTGCACCAGCACATCTGCAAAAATGTCTAATTGATCCAGTATGCTGTTGTACTTTAATTTTAAAATAGTAAATGCAGTTTGCAGTTTTGTGATGTCGGTATTGTTTTGTTGTGCTGCCGCTTTTACTTTTTGTATATACTGGGCAATGGCATCATAGGATCCTTTTTTTCCTTTTTCTAAAAGCTCCATTACTTCTTTTAAAGCTCTGTTGGAAACTGAAGCACCTTTAACCATGGGCATTGTCATAGAAAATGGTTTTACCTGCTGCAGCCTGGTAAGCAGCGATTGTGCTTCGGTGATTAAATAGCTGTATGGATATGTGTTGGTGCCTGTCATGTGGTGGATGGTGAATGGTGAATTGTGAATGGTCAAAGGCCAATATTAAATGTTCAATATTCAATGCTCAATATTCAATTTTCAATGCGTGCCCCTATATTTTTTTAGGGTGTCAATGGTGAATGCATGCAATACTTTTTTTCAGCATTCTGTAATCATGTAACGCCACGTGCATTTTCATTGAGCATTGTTTGTTGAACATTGAATATTGAAAATTATTTTATTTATACCAGTTAATAAAAGTTCCCCAATGGTATGCAGCACAAGAGTGCGACGCAAGAATGACAAATCAAAGATTCAATGCCAGGCCAATAAAAATATTTTACACACCTTCAATTACAATGCGTCCGCCATCTCTGTACCAGGTGCCGTTATCATCTCCATTGCTGCTGTTGTAATTATTAACGGTTCTATGATCCCGTACGAGCAGGCCGGGTGCATATCTTCTTGCAGAATTTTTAATAGAGTTGCGGGCTGCACCTGCAGGGTTTTGATTACCCATACCTGAGGCACGGCGGGCAGAGTTACCTGCAAAACGTACAAAGGCACGGGCTGTTTCAAACTCACGGTCTTCGGCACTTAAACCTTCCAGCTCAAGCTCAAATAAATTGCCGGCTGCAGAACCAAGCGAACGGCCAATGGCAGTACCAATGCCGGGTGCAACAAAACTGCCCAGTGCAGCACCTGCAACAGGCAGGGCTTTTTTTACAAGGCCTTTGAGCATACCGCCAAGTGCACGGCCAGTGCCTGATTTTGCAAAGTTTTTTACCGCACCCACTGCTTTCTTAAAAAGTTTTCCGAAGAACATATCCAGCTCTGCTTCGCTTTGTATAGAGAGTAATTCTGAAGCCAGTTCCATTTCGGTAATTTCATTAAACGTGCCTTCGTTGTGGGTAATTTCGCCTTCCATTTCGTAAGCGCTTTCTCCATAAGTTTCGCCGCTGTATTCGTTGCTGTATTCGTTGTTGTATTCAAATTCATTATTGCCGTTTCCCCCGACCCGCATGGCATGCAATGTGCCTTTTACTTTAAGAATTATGGGATAATGTTTTTTTGCTGCACGAACGATGGCGGGTTTTACTGCGGGTGCTGCACCGGTTTCAAATTCCTGCGCCAGGTTGCTTACGGTATCTGTGGCAAATTTTACAAACTGCGGATAGCGGTCTGATACTGCCTGTGCTCCCTGCGAAGCGTACTGCTGGCCAAGCTGGCGGCCATAACCGCTCTGCCCCACAATGCCACCGAGTTTGCCACCTGCCCATGCACCTGCTCTTGATGCAAGTGAGGGTAAAGTTTTTTTAGCAATATCTCCCAATGCTGCTGTAGCCCTCTGCCCGGCCTGGCTGCTTAAAAAACCAGATGCAGCACCGGCAGCTTTTTTGGCCAGGCGTTTTAGCCATGAGCCAAACTCTGCTTCATTGCTTATTTCCATTAACTCCTGTGCCATTTCTGACTGAACGATTTCCATTTCCTGGTTTCCAAACTCAAACTCCGGCGAGAGTTCATAAGCAGATTCGCCGCTGTATTCATTATTGCCAAATTCAAATTCGGGAGAGAGTTCGTAACCATATTCATTTGAGGAGGTTTCAAATTCGTTCTGGAAATATTCGTTGCTTAGATTATGCATAAATAAAGTTTTTATGTGGTGATTAATGTGATGATTAAACCTGCAGGTGCACATTTATATTCTAACATTATGCCAATAGAAAAAGCATTGAAAATCAATAAGAGGCTGGTACCGTTTTACGAAAAAGAATTCGTTTAAATAAAATAGTGGAGTGGATTACGAAAAATAAATCACTTTTTTGCAGCGGTTAAAATTGCAGGAATGGTAAGGATAAGAAAACTGTATTGTTTAAAATTTATACAATTAATACATGCAATATTTATGGGGGGAAATCAGAAAACTGTTTTTAGAGTGAGGTTAAGAATAAATTGGCAGTAAGAATTTGCCTATTGCCCCCTACAAAAATGTAGGGGCAGGCATTGCCTATTGCCTATTGCCTATTCAATGCCGTTTACTTAAGGACAAATGTTCAATAATCAATTTTCAATGCTCAATTTTCAATTATAAAAGGCAGGTGCATTTTTATTGAAAATTTTTTGTTGAGCATTGAATATTGAGTATTATTTCTTTCCATATCTTAAGTCAACGACATTGATTGCCTATTGCTCATTGCCCATTCCCCATTGCTCCCTTCTTAAAAACTAATACCCGCACCTGCAGTAATACCTGCATACACTTTAGCATCCATGCGCCAAAAATTATCTGAGGCAGGGTCAAGATAAATTATGGGCCCCAATACTACTTTAGCAAAAAAAGAACCCTTGGGCGGCTGGTAACGGTAACCTGCTCCGGGCATAATAAATATTTTTTTGTCTGATAAATTATTTCCTGTAAATAGCTCTTTGTATTTTTCAATATATGGTACAACGGTTAGGCTATACTCCACATGATGGCTGCCCTGCCCGCTAAAAAATTGTACACCCAGTGGCAGGGCAATGGCATTGTTTAAAAAACTTAATCCCACCCTGTAGCTTTTGGCCAGTTTTTTACCATAGCTGAAAATGCGGTCGTAGTTAGCAGAATAAGTTGCGCCTTTAACAGCAAAATCGGCATAGAGCGTATTGCGGTTAATGGCTTGTGGCGGCTGAGCGTAAGCGCTGGCCGTATGCAAAAATGTGATGAGAATGAATGATTTTAGTAAAGCTTTCAAAAAAAAATGTTTTTTGTAGCCGATAAAAATAGGGAAAGAATTTTAAAGGGTGGGTGGGGGGTATGGTAAAATAGTACTTTTTTTGGTGGGAATTCCTCCTGCTTATTTTTAGTTGCCCAATTTTTTCATCATTGGAAAAGTCGTGTAAAAAGAATAGTGGCTTCTTTCCCACGCCAACAGTCTTATGTCATAAATTCTGCATACCAATATATTATTTTTATTAGCAGCATGCTTTTATTAAATTACAGCTTCAGTGTTATTTTATATTCTACTGTTGAAATGCCTGATTATATATGTTTATTAATAAACTACTGCCTGGCCTCCCTCAAAACTGAATCATTTCCTTTGCCCTTCTCTTTTAGGAGAAGGCAACCGCAAGGTTGGGAGCGTAAGCTCGGAAGGGCGGATGAGGTGCAGAGGGAACGAGGGTGGGTAAAAACTAAAATAAATGAAAAAACTTTTTTCCATTGCACTGCTTTTTATTTGCAGCAATGTAATGGCACAGGATGCTATCAACTACCAAACACCACCAAAAGAAATTTATGATTTGGTTATGGCCAAACCCACACCCGGCGTAAGTTTTGACAGTAAAGGGCAATACATGCTGGTACTGGAACGCAGCGATATGCCCGGGGTAGAAGATTTGGCACAACCCGAATTACGCATAGCAGGTTTAAGAATTAATCCTAACAATTTTGCACCCAGCAGAAGCACTTACTTTACCAACATTAC
>JAYVGA010000511.1:0-17226 GCA_043772635.1 Chitinophagaceae bacterium | reverse complement strand
GTAATTAAGGATTATCATTTTTCTTCGTTATACTCAAAAGTAAGACCGCAGTTGTTTACCTGCAATAATCGCTATGGTGGGTATGGAACTTTTTATATCAAACTAAGTGGCGTTAATATTCCCGGCTCATTAGATTTTATTAAAGCAACATTTAAAGAAGTATTTCCGGCAAAACCTTATGCGTATGATTTTTTGTCGGACATAAATGATAAACAATACGAGAAGGAATTTCAAATGAAGCAAATTATTTTATGGTCGGCGCTTATTATTATTTTTATATCCTGCATGGGTTTGTTTGGGCTTTCTATTTTAACAACAGAAAAACGGCGCAAAGAAATTGGTGTAAGAAAAGTGCTGGGTGCAGGCATAGGCTCTATTGTTCAAAAGCTTTCGCTGCATTTTTTAAAATTGGTATTACTTGGGTTTGCAATTTTTGCTCCCCTGGCTTACTACACCGGTAATAGCTTATTGCAAAATTATCCATACCGGATAAATATCGGCATAAGCATATTTGCTTTTTCGCTTTTATCCCTGCTGCTAATTTGTATAACTACCGTAAGCTATCATGCAATTAAAGCTGCAGTGGCAAACCCTGTAAAAAGTTTAAGAACTGAATAAATATCTTTTTATGCTAAAAAATTATTTTAAAATCGCCTGGCGCAATCTCTGGCGAAACAAAACGTACACCGCTATAAATATGGCCGGGCTTGCAACAGGTCTTGCGGTGTTCCTGCTCATCTTTGAGTTTATTGCATTTGAGTGGAGCAGTAACCGGTTTCATAAAAATTATGATAACCTCTACCGCATGGGCATTACTGATAAGGCAGGTAACAGCAGTACTTATGTGCCACCGGGTTTTGCGCCTATGCTTAAAGAAAAAATTGCTGGTGTGCAGGCAGCCGTAAGAGTTGCAGATGGCATTGGCGGCGGTGTGCTTAGTTATGCTGGCGGTGTAAATGAAAAACAAACCGCACTTAAGTCTTTTAGAGAAGAAAGGATGCTGTATGTAGAAGGAAATTTTTTAGAAGTATTTACTTTTAAATTATTAGATGGCGTGCCATCGCTGGAACAGCCCAAAACCCTTGCCCTTAGTGAAACTATGGCTAAAAAACTTTTTGGAAAAATAAATGTGGCTGGTAAAATTATTACAGTAAGCGATCAGTTTGGTAATACGCCTTATACCATCAATGCAGTTTTTAAAGATATGCCTGCAGCATCTGATATAAAAACAGAAGTGTTGCTATCTATCCATACATTAGAAAATGCGGCTAACCGTGATGGTAATGACTGGGCAGATCCTGCCACCACGGAGAGTGGCTTTACCAGTATTTTTTTATTGCTTAAAAAAGAAGCAGACCCTGCCGCAGTTACTGCACAGGTAAGTGGTTTGCTGCATGCGGTTCATCCAAAAGATGCAGGCGATATGTCCGTGCTGCAGCCGTTGAAACATCTGCACCTGGCACCGGGTTTTAATTATCCTTACCAAACATTTGGCAGTTTAAAATTTGTAGTATTATTATTTACTGTGGCCTTATTAATCTTGCTCATTGCATGGGTAAATTATATAAATCTAAGTACTGTACAATCATTAACAAGAGCAAAGGAAACCGGCGTAAGAAAAGTGCTGGGTGCAAGCCGCCGCCAGTTAACGCTGCAGTATTTATCCGAAACATTTTTATTATCACTGGCAGCGGTAGCCATTGCTTTTTTATTGGTACAGTTATTTCAAAATATATTTAACGGCTTTACGGGCAAGGCACTGTCGCTGCAGGTTTTAAACCAGGGATGGTTTTGGTTTTATGCCATTCTTTTTATAATGGCCGGTTCTTTATTATCGGGTGGTTATGTAGCATTGGTATTAAGTTCTTTTAAACCCATGGCCACCATCAGGGGCAAAGCAGGCAATGCCATTAAAGGAATTTCGCTGCGCAAAGGGTTAGTGGTTTTTCAGTTTAGCATATCCATCATTTTTATTATTGCCACACTTATTTTATACCAGCAGTTACAATACATGAAAACTTCCGATAGCGGTATGAATCTTTCGCAACTGCTGGTAATAAAAGGCCCCACGGTTTCCAGCGAGGGGCAGGCAGAAAAAAATGATGCATTTAAAAACCAGTTATCGCAATTGCCTTTTGTAAAAAAATATGCTGCATCCAATAATATACCTGGTGGTGGTTACAATTTTTCTACCGCAGGCATCACCCGGCTTAGTCCGGAAAAAGAAGATGATAAAAAAAATTACAACATGTTTATTTCTGACGAAAAGTTTTTTGATACTTACGGCATTTCTTTTGTGCAGGGTAAAAGCTATACAGCAGAAGAAGCCCGGCAGGGATGGAACAAGAGCCACAAAGTAATCATTAATGAAAAAGCTGCAGCACAACTGGGCTTTAAAAAAACAGACAATATAGTGGGGCAAAAAATTTTATGGGGAGAGCAAATGGAAATTGCAGGCGTGGTAAAAGATTATCACCATCTATCTATGCACAAACCCATTGAGCCGGTAATTTATTTACCCTCTGTTTCCTTTGTTTATTTTACCATACAGACAGACGTAAATAATATGCCCGCAAAACTGGGCAGCCTGGGCAGTTATTACAAAAAGTATTTTCCGGGCAACCCATTTGAATATTTTTTTGCAGATGAAAAATACAACAGCCAGTTTACTACGGAAGATAAATTGGGCAATGTATTTATTGCTGCAGCATTGGTGGCCATCATTATTGCCTGCCTGGGTTTGTTTGGCCTTGCATCTTTTACGGCAAGGCAGCGCATAAAAGAAATCGGCATCCGCAAAGTACTGGGTGCAAGTGTAGCCGGCATTACAAAACTGCTCTCCACCGATTTTTTAAAACTCGTAATTATAGCTGCCCTCATTGCTTTTCCCATTGCATGGTATGCCATGCATCAATGGCTGCAGGATTATGCATACAGGGTAAATATAAGTTGGGTAGTGTTTGTTATTGCAGGCGTTATTGCATTAATGATTGCAGTGCTTACTGTAAGTTTCCAGGCCATAAAAGCGGCTGTGGCAAACCCCGTTAAAAGTTTGAGAACGGAGTAAGGAAAGCTGTTAGCCATTAGCTGATAGCTGTTAGCAAAAAGGCCTGACTTAATTTATTAGTTTCTATAAAATATTGCTGCTGGCTAAAGGCTAACAGATCACAGCTAAAAGTTTTTTGTATGATAAAAAATTATTTTAAAATCGCATTGCGCAATCTTTGGAGAAATAAAGGTTTTTCTGCCATTAATATAATAGGGCTTGCAATTGGTATTGCCACCTGCCTTATCATAATGCTTTTTGTAAATAATGAACTAAGCTACGATAGCTACAATAAAAAGGCCGGCCTGATAGTGCGGGTGTATTTTGAAGGAAATGTGCAGGGTGAGAAAATGAAAGAATCAAATGTGATGCCACCGGTAGCACAAACTTTAAAAGCAGATTTTGCCGAAGTAGAAGCGGCTACCCGTATCCGTAACTATGGAACACCGAGACTTATTTATAATGACAAGTCATTTAGGGAAGATGCATTTGCATTTGTAGATTCAAATTTTTTCGAAGTGTTTACGCTTCCACTCATACAGGGAAATGCTACAACAGCACTGCTTGAGCCAAACACCATTGTAATAACAAAAGCATTGGCAGCAAAATATTTTGGTAAGCAAGATCCAATGGGAAAAATCATCCATTTTAAAGATGGGAAAAATACAGCGTATAAAGTAACCGGGGTTATCAACAAAGTGCCGGTTAATTCTCATTTTAGTTTTGAGCTTTTTGCATCCATGGCAAGTTTGCCGGAATCAAAAGAGGCAAGCTGGATGGTATCTAATTTTTATACCTACCTCTTACTAAAAAAAGGATATGACTACAAAAAACTGGAAGCTAAACTGCCGGCTGTTGTTGAAAAATATATTGGTCCGCAATTGTTGCAGGCAATGGGAATATCTTTTAAAGATTATAAAAAAAATGGCAACGATCTCAGTTTTCGCCTGCAGCCATTAACAGGTATACATCTTCATTCCCATTTTATAAATGACCTTAGTGCGTCCGGGGATATCCGCAATGTGTATATTTTTGGAGCCATTGCTGTTTTTATGCTGCTTATTGCCTGCATTAATTTTATGAATCTTTCTACTTCGGGTGCTTCAAAACGTTCCCGTGAAGTAGGGATTCGCAAAGTATTGGGTTCAATGAAAGTAGCACTCATCAAACAATTTCTTACAGAATCAATTCTTATCACAGCCATTGCACTTGTGCTGGCTTTAGTATTTATTTATCTAACCTTGCCGGCATTTAATGCCATTGCAGAGAAAAACCTTAGGCTCCGGTTTACAGATCATCCATTATTAATTCCGGGTTTGCTAATGTTTGTTTTATTCACAGGAATTCTTGCAGGCAGCTATCCTGCTTTTTATCTCTCTTCGTTTAAGCCGGTTGAAGTTTTAAAAGGAAAATTCAGCTCGGGTAAAGGAAGTGCAGGGTTAAGATCTGGCCTGGTGGTTTTCCAGTTTTTTATTTCCATTTTTCTTATAGTAAGTACCGTGGTTGTGTACAGGCAGTTATCATATATGCAAAGTAAAAACCTGGGTTATAATAAGGAGCAGGTAATGATTCTTTCTGACACATGGATGCTGGGAAATAAGCAGGAAATATTTTATCAACAATTATTGAATGACCCACGTATTGCCAATGTTTCCAGGTCTGAATATTTGCCTGCCGGCCAAAGTGGCAATAATAACTTTTTTGTTTCATCAACAGAAAAATCCAATCAACTTGTAAAAACACTTCGCTACGAAGTAGATGAAAATTATATCGCAACGCTGGGTATGCAATTACTGGAAGGGCGAAATTTTTCTACTGCATTTGGTAATGACTCTAATAATATTATTTTAAATGAAACTGCTGCAAAGGCATTGGGATGGAAGCAGGGTGCTGTTGGCAAAGATATTTCCTGGAGCAGCAACCGTGGAGAAAAACATCAGTATAAAGTTATTGGGGTGATAAAGGATTTTCATTTCAGATCTTTTCATGAGCGCATTTCTCCGCTTGTTATGATGCTTGCGCAAAACCAGGGAAGCATGGTGGTAAAATTGCAAACAGCAGATATAACAGGGCTTATGGCCAGCTTGCAAATACGCTGGAAAGAATATGGGGTTCAGGAGCCTTTGTCTCTTTCTTTTTTAGATGAACGTTTTGCCAATACCCACAAAGCAGAGCAAAAAATTGGACTGATCATGGGCATTTTTGCAGGGCTTACCATTTTTGTTGCATGCCTTGGGTTATTTGGCCTGGCAAAGTTTACCGCACAGCAGCGCACAAAAGAAATTGGTGTACGCAAAGTTTTAGGAGCAAGTGTAATGCAGATAAACAATATGCTTTCTGGTGTCTTTTTAAAATTGGTATTAATTGCATGCATCATTGCATTTCCACTGTCGTGGTGGGCTATGAATCAATGGCTGCAGGATTTTGCCTACAGGATAAATATTGGCTGGTATGTTTTTGCCATTGCTGGCTTTGCAGCACTGTTCATTGCCTTGGTTACGGTAAGTTTACAGGCTATAAAAGCGGCAGTTGCAAACCCCGTAAAATCTTTAAGAACAGAATAAACAAAATGGTTGCAGGCTGCTTTTATAAAAATATTTGCAGCAACTGTATTTTTAAAAATTCATTAAACCCTAAAAAATATTAACTAAAAATAAAAATAAATGAAAAAACTTTTTTTATTCATCAGCATTATCTGCCTGTCATTTTTTGCAATGGCGCAGTCCCAAAAAAACCAGGAACCTTTTATGGTTAAATCACTTTCTGCAGAAAATATTGAACTGGTAAAAGTTCAAACTTCCGGTGGCAGTATTGCCGTGGAAGCAGTAAGCCCTTCAGAAGCCAGGGTAGAAGTATATGTCCGCTCCGGCAAATGGAAAGAAGATCTTTCTAAAGAAGAAATAAAAAAAAGGCTGGATGAAGACTATGAACTAACGGTTACTGTAGCCGAAAAAAAACTGGTGGCTGTTGCAAAAAATAAATCAAAAAAAATGAACTGGAAAAATGCCTTAAGCATTTCTTTTAAAGTATTTGTTTCTAAAAATATTTCTACCGATTTATCTACCAGCGGCGGAAGCGTAAGTCTTAATGGGGTATCCGGTAACCAGCTTTTTGTTACCAGCGGTGGCAGTTTAATTGTTGCAAATGTAAGCGGTAAAATTAATGGCACTACCAGCGGTGGCAGTATCAGCGTATCCAATTCTTCTGATGATATAGAACTAAGCACCAGTGGCGGCAGTATTATTGCCGCTTACTGCACCGGTAAAATAAAGCTTACTACATCGGGGGGATCATTAAAACTGGATGAGCTATCCGGTGATATTGCAGCAAATACCAGCGGCGGAAATATTAATGGCAGCAATATTGGCGGAACACTTTCTTCCAATACCAGCGGCGGCAATATACATCTTGATGGATTAACCTGCAGTTTGGATGCTGCTACCAGCGGCGGTAATATATCAATAGGTATAAAAGAATTGGGCAGGTATATAAAACTAAACAACTCTGGTGGAAATATTGCATTGGAAATGCCCAAAGGAAAGGGACTTGATATTGATTTTTCTGCCAGCAAAATAAATACAGACGGTCTGGAAAATTTTACAGGCCGGGCAGACAAAGGCATTATGAAAGGCACATTAAATGGTGGTGGTATTCCGGTTGCTTTAAAATCTACCAGCGGAAAAATTTCTTTTACCCTTCAATAAAAGGATATGCTAAAAAATTATTATAAAATAATTATCAGAAACCTGTGGCGTAATAAACTGTACACAGGCATAAATATTATTGGCCTTAGCCTGGGTATTGCAGCACTGGTATGGGGTGTGCAAACCTACAGGTACAGTTTTAGTTTTGATGATTTTCATAAAGATAAAGACCAGGTTTTTAGAGTGCTTACAAAAATGCAGGGAAGCGATGTGCTGAAAGGTATTTGCCCTATGCCTTTAGGAAATTTTGCCAAGCAGGATTTTCCGGGTATTAAACAAACGGTGCGCTGGGATAGCCGGGGGCTGGATATAAAAGCCGATAAAAACGAACCTTTTGCATCCAATGCACATTTTACAGACCCTGCTTTTTTTGAGATATTTAATTTTCCGCTGGTAAAAGGAACGGCTAACCTGAATGATAAATCAACCGTTCTTATTACAGAATCTGCGGCTAAAAAATATTTTGGCAATATTGATCCTATAGGAAAAATATTGCTGTTTTATTCTGCCGAGGCATACAAAAAACCATTAACCGTTACCGGCATACTTAAAAATCCGCCGATGAATTCTTCGTTGCAGTTTGAACTCCTCACAAATATGGATAACAATAAAAAAGGAGATGGAGCTGAAATAAAAAATAATGACTGGGCCTGGTTTGCAGATGCAGTGTTTATAAAATTATCCAATCCTGCAGATGCGGCTGGGTTTGAAAATAGTTTTGCAAAATATATTCCCGTGCAGCAGGAGGCAAGGAAAGACCTTAAACTGGATGGTTTTAAGATAAAGTCTCTATCCGGTATGACAGGTCTGTCAAACAGCATTGATAGTAATGGACTCATAGAAAGGCCCAGCGATGCGGCGGCTTACGGTCCTTTAATTCTTGCATTACTGGTATTGTTATCTTCCTGTTTAAATTTTGCCAATACATCTGTAGCCCAAAGCAACCGCAGGTTAAAAGAAATGGGTATCCGAAAAGTGATGGGCAGTAACCGCCGGCAAATTATTATACAACAGCTGGCAGAATGCGCAATGATTGTATTGGTATCCATTACTTTTTCTATACTCATTAATAAGTGGTGGCTGCCTGCATTTAACAGTATGTTTGGGTTTATAAATATAACAGCACATTATTTTACAGATTATACTTTGCTCATCATACTGGTCATGGTATTGCTTTCCGTTACATTATTAGCAGGCAGTTATCCGGCATTTTACATCAGCCGTTTTAATGCGTCCAGTATTTTCAGAGGGTCGGTAAAATTTGGAGGCCGCAATCTTTTTTCGAGAATATTACTGGGGCTGCAGATGGTAATTTCTTTTATTACAGTAATAGCGGGCATAGCTTTTTCTAAAAATGCCAGCTTTCAAAAAGATTATGATTACGGGTATAATAAAGATAATGTGATTGGTTTTTATGTTCAGTCTGCAAACGATTACCCTGCCCTGCGAAATGAAATAAATAAAATAACAGGAATACAAACCATGGCTGGAACAAGGCAGCACATGGGTTTTTGGGAAGGAACAGTTTCTCTGGAGAGTGCGGGAGAAAAAAAAGAAAGCAACTACCTGGAAGTGGGCGAAAACTATATTAATACATTGCAGTTAAAACTAATAGCGGGCAGAGATTTTATTGCGCAGGGAAAAGCAGACATAGAGCAATCCATATTAATAAACCAAAAACTTGCTTTTCAGTTTGGCTGGAAATATAAGGAAGCTATTGGTAAACAAATAAGGATAGATACCAGTTTGTGTACAGTGATTGGTGTGCTGAAAGATTTTACAGCGGGTAATCTTTTTGATCCCATAGAACCTTTTGCAATACGCATGGTGGATGAATCAAAATACGCACAGCTAATCATCCGTACCAAACCCGGCGACCTTAACAGGGTATATGATGAGTCTAAAAAAGCCTGGTCTAAATTATTTCCGCTCAAACCATTCAGGGGATATTACCAGAGCGAAGCTGCAGCCGAATCGCTTCGCACAAACAGCAGTATTGCTGCCATATTTTTTTGGTTTGCCATCATATCTGTTTTGCTTGCTGCCACAGGATTGTTTGCGCTCATCTCCTTAACGGTATTAAAAAAAATGAAGGAAATAGCCATACGCAAAGTTGTGGGTGCAACTGCAAAAGATATTTATCAACTGGTATTAAAAGGCTATATGCTTATTTTTTTACTGGCAGCCGGCCTGGGTTGTTATGCAGGTTATACCCTTTCAAAATTATTGATGGATATGATATTCAGGATTAATGCAGGAGTAGCACTATCTACCCTTTGGATTTCTTTTGCCTGTGTTTTATTAATTGCGGCAGTAACCGTAGGTTCAAGGGTTTGGGTAGCATTGCGTACAAAAGCAACAGAAGTGCTTAAGGGAAACTGATGAAATAAAAATAGCTATTAGCTGTGAGCCATTAGCTTTAGCAAAACAAACAATATAAATAAAACTGCTAACCGCTGCTGGCTGCTGGCTATGCAGCTCATAGTTAAAAGCTTATTTTATGATTAAGAATTATTTTAAAACCGCCTGGCGCAACCTCCGCAAAAACAAAGCATTTTCGTTTATCAATATTATCGGCCTTTCTGCAGGTATTGCATTTGTTATGCTCATGGGTTCGTTTATATGGAGTGAGATAATGGTAAATGCATCTCTTAAAAACAACCAGCGCATTTATATGCTTCAAAGCAAATGGAAAGACCCCAACATGGGTTACGATTTTGCTACACTGGCTCCACTTGCAAAAGCATTAAAAGAAAATTACCCTGGCATGATAGAAGATTATTATCATCATGATGGCATTACCTCTATTGTGAGCAAGGGCGATAAAAAATTTAGTGAAGGCCTGCAGGTGGGCGATGCCAGCATGCTGCAGATGTTTGGTTTTCCATTACTGTATGGCGATGCAAAAACGGCATTGAATAAGCCCAATGCTCTGGCTTTAACTGCATCTATGGCAAAAAAATATTTTGGTAAAACAGATGTACTTGGGCAAACACTTACTATAAATTCTTTCTCTGGCAGTAAACAGGATTTTGAAATTACAGCCGTAATGAAAGACCCTCCAATGAATACCATCACCAACTGGGGCAATGGAATTAACAAAGGCGAAAACCAATTTTTTTTGCCTGTTGCAAGCCTTCGCTTTTTTGGCAGGGATGCAGGTTTTGAAGCCTGGCAAAATGCTTTTATCATCAGTTATGTGCAGGTAAAAGCCGGAGTAAATATTGCCGCATTGCAACAGCCGGTGAGGCAATTATTTAAATTAAACGCAGCACCGGATGTACAAAAAAACCTTGAAATAAAATTTACCCCGGTAAAAGATTATTACCTGCAATCTAATAACGGCATGGCTTACCGTATGATGTATGCATTGGGGTTTGTGGCGTTATTTATTTTGCTGATGGCTATCATTAATTTTGTAAATATTTCTATTGGCAATTCTGTTGGCCGCCTTCGGGAAATTGGTGTAAGAAAAGTAATGGGAAGTACAAGAGGCCAGCTCATAGTGCAGTTTCTTTCTGAGTCAATTTTGCTGGCGGCTTTTTCTGTTTTGTTTGCCCTGGTAATTTATGTAATTGCACGTCCGTTTTTTAGCGATATGCTGGGCAAACAATTGCCCCTGCTTACTTCTTTCCCTCTGTATTTTATTTTTATTCCAGTTGTTATTATTTTATTGGTTGGTGTGCTGGCCGGCATTTATCCAGCCTTTCTTTTATCTAAACAAAAATCTACAGCTTCCCTAAAAGGGAAATTAGAAACACTAAAAGAAAAAATCATCTTTCGTTATTCACTCATCGGCGTACAGTTTATTACAGCCATCATCGTTTTTATTGCAGCAATTATTATTAATAAGCAGGTAAACTTTTTTTTAAATAAAGATTTGGGGTATAAAAAAGACCAGGTAATAACTGCAAAATTGCCGAGAGACTGGACGGTACAAGGGGTGCAGCACATGGCGGTGATAAGAGATGAATTTGCCCGCCTTCCGCAGGTAGAAGCCGCATCTTTTTCTTTTGAAATTCCTGATGGCGCCAGTGCAAGTATGAACAATACTGTTTACAAAGCATCACAGGATTCTTCGCAGGGTATTATTGCCGAGTCTTTATATACCGATGAAAAATATATTGCCACTTACAAAATCCCTCTTGCTGCCGGGGAATTTTTTAATGCCAGGGGCGGCATCACAGATTCTGCAGCAGTGGTACTAAATGAATCGGCTGCAAAAGCATTGGGCTGGGCTGCAGCAGGCAACGCTATCGGGCAGCCAATAAAATTTCAGGGAAGCCAGCGCACATTTATTGTTGGGGGAGTGGTAAAGGATTTTCATTTTGGCCCGCTGCAGCAAAGCATCCGGCCATTATTTTTTATTCATGTACAAAGTGCACCGCTGTTTAGATATATGTCTTTTAAAATAAAGCCGGGCAATACTGCTGCTGCTATTGCTGCCATTCAAAATAAATGGTCGGTACTTATGCCCGATGCTCCCTTTGCTTACAGTTTTATGGATGATACCCTTGCTAAATTATACCAAATGGAAATGCAGATGAAGAAAGCGTCTATGGCAGCCACCAGCATTGCATTGGTAATTGTATTGCTGGGTGTGCTGGGCATTGTTACACAAAGCATCAGCAGGCGCACAAAAGAAGTAGGCATACGAAAAGTGCTGGGCGCATCGGTGCTGCAGGTAATTATTTTGTTTGCAAAAGAGTTTTCCTTTATCATCATTATAGCCAATGGCATTGCCTGGCCATTAGCCTACCTGGGGTTACACAAATGGTTAGATAATTATGCTTACCGCATAAATTTCACCCTGTTGCCTTTTGTTATGGTTGGCCTTATACTTTTTGCATTGGTGGCCTTGCTTATTTCTGCAAAAACAATAAGCACCGCTTTAATGAACCCGGTAGAGTCTTTGCGAACGGAGTGAGAAACTAATTTAAACGGAACAGCTTATTTAAAAACAGCATAAACTAAAACAACAAACATGTTATTAAACCTAAAGAACATTTTTAAATGGGTAACCGTAGCCGGCAGCCGCACATTTTTATTAAAGGACATCAGCCTGCAGGTAGAAGAAGGTGAATTTATTTCTATCATGGGCCCATCCGGTTCGGGCAAATCTACCCTGCTTAATGTAATAGGTATGCTGGATGATTTTGATGAAGGCGAATATCATTTCCTGCACGAGAGTGTGCACAAATTAAAAGAAAAGCAGCGCTCGCAATTGTACAAACAGTACATCGGTTTTGTTTTTCAGCAATACCATTTAATAGATGAACTGACGGTGTACGAAAATATTGAAACGCCGCTTATATACCAGGATTTAAAAGCTGCCGAACGTAAAGCCATGGTAGCCGATATGCTGGACCGTTTTAATATTGTGGGCAAAAAAGATTTGTTTCCGTCACAGCTTTCTGGCGGGCAGCAGCAGTTGGTGGGTATTGCCCGGGCACTGATTGTAAAGCCAAAACTGTTGCTGGCAGATGAGCCAACCGGTAATTTAAACAGTAAACAGGGAGAAGAAATAATGGAACTGTTTAAGCAGTTAAATAACGAAGGTGTAACCATAATACAGGTAACGCATTCCGAAAAAAATGCTGCTTATGGTTCCAGAATTATTAACCTGCTGGATGCAAGAATGGAGTAGAAGCCCTAAACCCCCGTCCGTACCGGCACGGGCGGGCCTGAAGGGGCTTAAAAAACCAAGAGAATATTTTTAAAAATAAATGATATGCAAATTAAAATGTTAGGAATTGCTTTTTTATTTTTTTCTGTAAATGTAAAAGCGCAGGAAAATAAATTATCGTTAAAGCAATGTATACAAACTGCAGTAAGCAATAATATTTTGGTGCAGCAGGCCGGCCTGCTGGCAGATGCTGCAGCCGTAAATGTAAAACAGGCCAGGGCAAACATGCTGCCCGATTTAAATGCCAATTTTGGATACGGATTTAACCGTGGCCGAAACGTAGATCCACTAACCAACAGTTATATCAACCAGCAACTGGCATCGTCTAATGTGGGGCTAAGCAGTGGCGTACTGCTTTTTAATGGTATGCGTTTGCAAAATATTATCAGGCAAAACAATCTTAATTATGCTGCGGCCAAAATGGATTTGCAGCAGCAAAAAGATAACCTTAACCTAAACGTAATACTGGCATACCTGCAGGTATTAAGTAATGCAGATGTGCTGGCTGCAAACAACGCACAAATAACGGTTACAAAAAAGCAGGCAGAAAGAATAGAAATACTGGTAAAAGAAGGTGCAGCCGCAGGCTACCTGCTGGCCGATCTTAAAGGACAAATGGCCAATGAAGAACTCAGCATTATTAATGCGGCCAATGCCCTACAGGTTTCTAAATTAAATTTGAGTCAGCTAATGGGTGTAGCCTACAACAGCAATATAGAATTAGAAAATGAACCGGTAGCATTTCCATCAGCAGAATATGAAAACAGCGCTGCCGAAGTGTACAAAACCTCCCTGCAAAATTTTGCATTAATAAAAGCCAATGATTTAAAAATAAAAAGTGCACAAAAAGCCATCAGGGTTTCGCAGGCAGGATATTTTCCACGCATTGGATTGAGCGCAAACCTGGGCAGCAGTTTTTCCAGCCTGGCGCAAACGCTTACACCTGCAAATATCAGTGAAGTGCAAACAGGCAATTATGTTTTTATAAACGGAGTAAAGAGCAATGTATTAACGCAGCAGCAAAATTATTCTTTTTCTAAAATCGGTTACAGCACGCAGTTAAATAATAACCTCGGTAATTTTATAGGCATAAATATGCAGATACCTTTGTTTAATGGCTTTGCAACAAAAAATAATATTAAGCTGGCAAAAATTAATTTACAAAATACCCAACTGCAGGCAGACAATGCAAAACTGGAGCTGCAGCAAAATATAGAACTGGCTCACCTGAACATGAAGGCGGCTTTTGAAAAATACAAAGTACTTACACAGCAAGTGGTAAATTTTGAAGAATCGTTCCGTGCTGCCGAAGTGAGGTTTAACAGTGGTGTAATAAATGCCGCAGAATATTTAATAAGCAAAAATAATTTTGACCGCTCAAAAATTAATGAGGCACAGGCAAAGTACGAATACAGCTTTCGCACAAGGGTGCTGGATTATTATAAAGGGAGTAACTAATTTTTGAGTTATCTATTATTTGCTTTTTATTTGCAGGTGTACATTTTGTAATGCCGGGTGGTAAATTAAAAATAAAATAAAATAAAATATAAACTTTTAAACAAAAATAAACATGAATATTACATTAGCCCAGGCAGAAGCTGCCATTGCAGCCGCTAAAGAAAAAGCAGTATCAATAAACACAAAAATGGATATCTGTGTTGTAGATGCAGGGAGTAACCTGGTAGCATTTGCCCGTATGGATGGTGCATGGATAGGATCAGTAGACATCTCTTTTAAAAAAGCAAAAACGGCTGCCTGGTTTACTATGGATACAGCGGCACTTAGCCCGCTGGTACAACCCGGAACATCTTTGTATAATATTGAGCATTCAAACGGAGGCCTCATTACTTTTCCCGGCGGTGTTATTATTAAAAACGCAGCAGGAGATGTGATAGGCGCTATCGGAGTATCAGGCAGTGCAGTAGAAGATGATCATGCAGTAGCAACTGCAGGAGCCGAAGCTGTAAAATAAATTTGTAAAAATTTATAACAAAAGCCTGCGTAAAAAAACGCAGGCTTTTGTTATATAGCAGAGCACAGCAATTATGTGTTAGAAATTTTTTAGAGCCGTAGTAACATAAACATTCAAGACGGGATTGCAGCAAAAATTATTTTTACCGACAACCAAACAGGCTTTTTGTACGTTATAAAAATTTGTTATTCCCGGTACAATAAATGCTGTTGTATTATTTAATTTAAAAACACCAACATGAAAAATATCTACACTTTATTGTTATTACTTACCTGCAGCCTTAGCCCTGCTTTGTATGCACAAACCACGGTGGTAATTCCCGCCTCGCAGGACAATACCATTTATTCCGAAAGCCCCGGCAACAGTAATGGGGCAGGTGAAAATTTTACAGTGGGAACAATCGCAAATCCCGATTACAGAAGAGGCTTAATAAGGTTTGATCTTTCTGCCTTACCTGCAGGAGCAACCATTACCGGAGTTAGTTTGCAATTGTATATAAACAGAAGTAATGGAGGTGCTACAGATATTTCTTTATACCGTTTAAACCAGGCTTGGGGAGAAGGTGCTTCTTTACCTGTTGGAGATATTGATGGAACCGGAATTCCGGCACAGGCAGGTGATGTTACATGGACATGCAGTTTTGCCGATGGTGCCGGTGGATGCACTACTGCATGGGGTACAGCCGGGGGAGTGTTTGAAGCAACAGCATCTGCCACAACATCTGTAATAGGTGTAGGGTATTATTTATGGAGCAGCACGCAAGCTGTTACAGATGTGCAGGGCTGGGTAAATAATGCGGCCTTAAATTTTGGCTGGATAATGAGAAGCCCTGAAGTGATTGAAAGGGCTGCCAAAAGATTTGCTTCCAGAACAAATGCAGTGGTGGCCAACAGGCCGGCCCTTTCTGTTACTTACACAACAGTGGTTCCGGTAAGCCTGGTTTATTTTAAGGCCAGCGCACAAAAATATGGCAGCCTGCTCCGCTGGCAAACGGCCCAGGAAACTGATAATGATTTTTTTGAAGTAGAACATAGCCTGGATGGTGTACATTTTAACAGCATTGGAAAACTGCAGGGAGCAGGCAATTCTTCGCAGCTGTTGAATTACAATTTTACGCATCAAACAGCGGTGGCCGGAAAACATTTTTACCGCCTTGCCCAAACAGATTTTACAAAACGCAAAACATACAGTAAAATAGAAGTGCTCTCTCTTAATAAAAATAATAATACCACCCTTATTGTTAGCCCCAACCCCGTAACAGACGGGCTGCTGCTCCCGGGCCTTGATATAAATGCCGGCCTGCGCTACAGCATCATAAATTATAATGGGCAAAAAATTGCAGAAGCGGCCTTAATAAACCGGCAGATTATTTTACCCAAAAATATAACTTCGGGTGTTTACCAGTTGCGCATAACAGGCAGCAATGGTGTTACACAGTCGGCGGGTTTTATTAAATAGGGGAAATAGGTAAAAGGTGAAAGGTGAAAGGTGAATAAGCCAAAAGTCAATAGGTCAAAGGTGAAAGGTGAAAGGTCAAAGGTCAATGCATGCCCTTACATTTTTTATAGGTCATTGGCTGCACGTGCATTTTTGTTGGAGGCAAATACACACATGCTCCATCAAAAGAACGCCATGGCTTTTGGCTCCGGTAGGAGCCACAGCTTTGTAGCAAAAAAATAAAAAGTTCGCACCTGCTCCTTCGGAGCAGCACCCAAACCGCATCGTTTATAAATCTGCCATATCAAAAGAAAAGAAATACAAACCTGTTCAATCTGGAGGAACGTGGCTTTTGGCTCCCATAGAAGCCACCGCTTTGTAGTAATAAATAAACAGTAAGCACCTGCTTTATAGGAGCAGCACCCCAACCTTAACGTTTATAAACCGGGCATATCAAAAGAAAATAAATACAAACCTGTTCAATCTGTAGCACCATGGCCTTGGCTCCCTAAAGCCACAGCTTTGTAGCACCCATATTTTCGAAATAAGAAATTAAACCCGCCCCCAACCCATTTTTAACCCACCGTGCCCGCCATATTGGCCATTAATGGTTATTTTTGATGCTGAATAAAAAAAGTTGATACTATGATTAAGACAGGCAACCCGGTAATAAGCATTTATACAGAAATGACACCCAATCCCGAAACCATGAAGTTTGTGGCCAACAAACTTCTTTACCCAGGCAAGAGTGCCGATTTTCCGGATGAAGCAAGTTCCAAACCATCGCCACTGGCGCAGGAATTATTTACATTTCCGTTTATAAAATCTGTGTTTATAGCCAGCAATTTTGTAACCCTTACCAAAACCACCGAAACAGACGACTGGCAGGATGTGATACCTGCAATAAAACAATTTTTAAAAGAATACCTGGAAGAAGGCAAGGCCGTAGTAAATGAAGAAGAGCTGGCCGCCGTAAAAGCAGAAAGCAGCAACGAAGTAAATGCCGATGATGATGATGTGGTAAAACGCATTAAAGAACTGCTGGAAAATTATGTAAAACCCGCCGTAGAAATGGATGGCGGCGCTATACAGTTTAAAAGTTACGAAGATGGAAAAGTAAACCTGATGCTGCAGGGAAGCTGCAGTGGTTGCCCATCATCTATGATAACGCTTAAAGCAGGTATTGAAGGCATGATGAAACGTATGATACCCGAAGTAAAGGAAGTGGTAGCGGAAGCGGAGTAAGGGTATAACGGATACAAATATTTTGAAGAAAGCGGCCTTGCCGCTTTTTTGTTTTATGACGGATGAACACAACTTAACACAGATTAAAGTTTTATAATACTGATACACTCTCAATGAAAAAAAATCCGTGTACATC
>JAYVGA010000510.1:0-2492 GCA_043772635.1 Chitinophagaceae bacterium | reverse complement strand
ACGTTGTTCTTAATATTAAATTGCCTGCAATGCCCAGCCTTTCTATTTGTGCTTCGTATGGTTTTTTATCATCGTAAAATTCGCCGGCTATCAATAATTTTAAATGTGGTATTTTATCTTTTATAATCTCCATAGCATTCAGCAAAATATCCAGGCCTTTATATTTTCTTATAAAGCCAAAAAACAACAGCACAAAACTTTGGGCATCTATACCTACTGCTGCTCTTGCCTGCTCCCTGCTTATTTTTTGGCCAAAGTTATCATAGAGCGGATGTGGTATATAAGTGGCTTTGGCTGTGCTGGTAAAAGTTCTGAGATCGGCCAGCACTTTTTCGCTCATGGTAATAAAAGCATCTACCGGTTTTATAAAATATTTTGTAAAGGCTTTATCACCTGCACGTTTTTCGTGGGGGATTATATTATCTGCAATGCAAACCACTTTGCTGTAAGTATTTTTTTTTGCAAGGCGCAGTATAGTGCCAAAACATGGGCCCATAAAAGGCAGCCAGTAACGTACTACAATAATATCGGGCAGCTCTCTTCGTATGCGGTTGCCTACTTTTATCCAGTTTAGCGGATTGATAGAATTGATGATAACTTTTATATCCAGCCCTTTGGGTGCAGGCTCTGTAGAATATTGTGTTGTGCCCGGAAAAAGAAAAGAAGGATACTGCAGGGAAAATGTATAGATACTAACGGTATGGCCTGCCTGCATAAAAGCTGTGGCCAGCCTTTCGTTAAAAGTGCTCATGCCTCCTCCCCTTAGCGGGTGTGCAGGGCCAATGATGATTATTTTTTTATGAACAGGAGCAGACAATATTTTCTTGTTATGGTTTTGTAGAAAATGGAGTTTTTTTAGTGAATTTTTTATATCGTTAACAATGGTTCGTGAGACACGAACCACGGCGGGGAGACCACGGTGAGCCGCCGCCGTTTGTGTCCCACGAACGGTTTTCAAGATTTTTATAAACCTATTTTTTCTTCTATGAGGTATGAATTTCTTTCTGCCGAATTTCTTGATATCATTTCTCCCAAAAAGCCCGCTAAAAAAAGTTGTGTTCCTATTACCAAAGAAATTACGCCTACATAAAAGATGGGCCTGTCTGTCATATTATATTTTAAGAAAACAATTTTTGCCACAAAAAGGTAAGTCCATATACATAAGCCAATAAAAAAAACGATGCTGCCCCAGAGGCCAAAAAAGTGCATGGGGCGTTTACCAAACTTGCCCACAAACATTATAGAAAAAAGATCCAGGAAACCATTGATAAAACGTTCCCAGCCAAACTTGGTTATACCAAATTTGCGTGGCCGGTGTTCAACCACTTTTTCGCCAATTTTTCTAAAGCCAGCCCACTTGGCCAGTATGGGAATATAGCGGTGCATTTCTCCATAAACCTCTATACTCTTTACCACTTTTTTGCGGTAGGCTTTAAGGCCGCAGTTAAAGTCGTGCAGTTTAATGCCGGAGCTTTGGCGGGCAGCAGCATTAAATAATTTAGAAGGAATGTTTTTAGTGAGGGTGTTATCGTAGCGTTTCTTTTTCCAGCCGCTTACCAGGTCGTAGCCTTCTTCTGTAATCATTTTTTTTAGTTCCGGAATTTCATCGGGGCTGTCCTGCATGTCTGCATCCATGGTAATAATTACATCGCCCTGTGCGGCTTTAAAGCCTTCATTAAGTGCAGCACTCTTGCCATAGTTGCGCTGAAATTTAATACCTCTGATGTTGGGGTTTTGTGACCGCAAGGTTTCAATCACTTTCCATGAGTCATCTATACTGCCATCATCTATCATGATTATTTCGTAGCTGTAGTTGTTGGCCTGCACCACACGCTCTATCCATGCCGCCAGTTCGGGCAGCGATTCATCTTCGTTGTAAAGCGGTATTATTATTGAAAGATCCATAGTTATTTTTTTTAACCCGAAACGGTTCCACAGGTCAGACGGAGACCCCCGAAAAGGGCGGGGCAACCTGTCAGACCATGGTGGTTATTTTTTTCTGCTGAACAAAAAACAGCGATGCTATTAAAGTTACCATTGATCCAATAACCAGGTATCCAAATATAGCCATTGATGTTAACATGATATTGAAATAATCTGTTGCTTTTTTTACCATAACATCTATTTCTGCAGGAGTATAATTTCCTTTACCCTGCAAATCGGCCCGGTAGTTTACTGCCATTTGCTGTTTCATACCGGCATCTACCTGTGTAAAAATGTAAGTGAATAACACCATTAAAAATGTAACCACAATAAAACATTTAAAGCCGGTAGTAAAATAGTTTTTAAAAGATTTTTTTGGTTCTGCACTGTTTTTAAAACCCAGCAAAGCCCAAAGAATGCCTGCTATGTAAAGGCCATAAGTAATGTACTGCAGGCCGTTTTCAAAATTGCCTTTTAGCCAGTAGATACCTATAGAAACTGCTATCATTAAAATTCCGGTTATCAATCCTTTATAGGTAGCACTTAAATTGTTCATCATTTATTTAAAC
>JAYVGA010000509.1:0-5465 GCA_043772635.1 Chitinophagaceae bacterium | reverse complement strand
ATGCTCAATATTCAATGCTCAACAAAAAATTTTCAATGAAAATGCACCTGCCTTTTATAATTGAAAATTGAGCATTGAAAATTGATTATTGAACATTTGTTCTTAATTAAACGGCATTGGATGGTGAATGTTGAATATAATCCGGCACTTAGCAATTAATATAATACTAAATATTTAAGATGGCTTATAAAAAAATTGATTCTTACGATGAAGATGTAACTTCTTCCCTCATACATCACTATAAAGAAAGTATTGGTTTACTGGGAGAAGATGCCGAAAGAGAAGGCTTGCAAAAAACGCCGGAGAGAGTGGCTAAAGCTATGCAGTATCTCACACAGGGTTACAGCCAGGATGCAAAGGCAGTATTAGAATCTGCTAAATTTCATGAGCAGGTAAGTGAGATGGTAATTGTAAAAGATATTGAATTGTACAGCATGTGCGAGCACCATATGTTGCCCTTTTATGGCAAAGCACATGTAGCGTATATTCCCAATGGTTACATTACAGGATTAAGTAAAATTGCCCGTGTGGTAGATATATTCAGCCGCAGGCTGCAGGTACAGGAAAGATTAACTACACAGATACTGGAAGCCATTAAAGCATCTCTTAATCCGCATGGTGTGGCGGTAGTAATAGAAGCTTCTCATTTATGTATGATGATGAGGGGAGTGCAAAAGCAAAATTCTGTTACTACTACATCTGCATTTTTTGGCCAGTTTGAAAAAAATGAAACCCGGAGTGAGTTTTTAAAACTGATAACTGCAAAACTTCATTAAGCAAACAAATTAAATACATCTAAATTTACTGAGCAGGTGGCGGTAAGATCAAATTGTGTTGTTTCAGTTTCTTTGTATCTGTTATCTGCCAGTTCAAAAATTTCTGTAGTTTTTTTATCACAATCTGCAATGATAAAATATTTTACACCATACATTTCGTAAAGATTAAATTTTGTATTTCTGTCTCTCAGCCTGGTAGAATGAGATGAAACTTCCAAAATCAGTTGTGGGGGAAACATTAAAAAATCATCCTTAAATTCTCCACACACTACCATGCAGTCGGGTCTAACTACTGTATTGCCGTTTACAATCCAATCCAGTTCCATATATACCTCACAGTCGCAATTAATTTTATTTGCTTTTAAAGCATTGCCCATTTCTCTGTTAAATACTGAGGTAAACAATTGGTGTGCTCTTTTTGGAGAAGGGCTCATTGCAAAAGGATACCCATTAATAAGTTCCCAGTTGCCTTCCCACAACTTATAATCGTTGTAAGAATATTTTTCTGGCTTAAATATATTATCTGAAAGATTCATTTGGAATATTTTCATTTCAAATTTAAAATTTATTTTTGGTTAAAACTAATCAACACATGAAGCATGCATACATATTCCCCGGCCAGGGTGCACAGTTTAGCGGAATGGGAAAACCACTTTTCGAAAGCAATGAAACAACCCGTAAACTGTTTGAAGAAGCCAACGATATTTTAGGCTTTAGAATTTCTGACAGCATGTTTACCGGCACAGATGAAGAACTAAGACAAACCAATGTAACACAACCCGCTATTTTTATTCATTCTGTTGCTGCATTTTTAAATATTGAAAATGCTGTGCCACATATGGTAGCCGGCCATTCTCTCGGAGAATTTTCTGCCTTGGTGGCCAACAAAACACTGTGCTTTGCAGATGCATTGCAACTGGTTTCTATAAGGGCCAAAGCCATGCAGCTTGCCTGCGAACTGAATCCCTCTTCTATGGCGGCTATCCTTAATGTAGCAGATGAAACCGTAGAAGAAATTTGCCAGCAGGTAACGATAGAGACAGGAGAGATAGTAGTGGCAGCCAATTACAATTGCCCGGGCCAGTTGGTTATAAGCGGCACTGTTTTAGGAATTGATATTGCCTGCGAACGGATGAAAGCAGCAGGAGCTAAAAGAGCTTTAGTATTACCGGTTGGGGGTGCTTTTCATTCGCCCCTTATGATGCCTGCAAAAGAAGAACTGGAAGCGGCCATAAATAATACTTTTTTTAATACCCCTCTTTGCCCTGTATATCAAAACGTGGCTGCAAAAGCTATTACCGATCCCACACAAATAAAAACAAATCTTATTGCGCAGCTAACCGGCCCTGTTAGATGGACACAATGTGTACAGGCCATGATTGCAGATGGCACTACACATTTTACAGAATGTGGCCCCGGAAAAGTTTTACAGGGGCTAGTGGGTAAAATAAATAAAGAAATGATAACGGATGGGGTGAGTTGATTTTTGTGATCTGTAAAAAAAATCAGTTACGCTAAATTAACTTACAGGTGGCTCCGCTGGAGCCGGCAAAATCTATTCTCTTAAAGGCTATAAACAGGATGCTCCGCTGGAGCAGTGAAAGCGTGGCTAAATTATGAAGAGTAAAAATATTACAGCAAAAAAAATAATGTAACCGTAACAAAATTTGTTTTGTCTTGTATACTCTGGAGGAGCACCCTGTTTATAGAAATATCACAATTACGAACACCCGGCTCCAGGGAAGCCTCCTGCGGCCATTTTAATGCAGCTATGTTATCAGAATGTTCGCATGCTTTTCTACATTAATTAAAATTATAAAAAAATACTTTAAAAAAAAGCGCATCATTTAAGATGCGCTTTTTTTTATCCTTTTATAATTTTATTGATACTTCACAGAAAAATATCCCTGTATGTTGGGTGGATTACAATCTCAGACAGGAATATTGTATACATTCATTAGGATATTGAAATCGCCTAAAAATCGCTGTTAATGGGTAATTCTGCTAAATCTAAAATATCTATACTTATTTGAGTTTTTAGAAATATTACAGTACAATCTGCCTATAAGGATCGGTAAGTGATTGTACCGTTCCACAGTTACTAACAAAATAAAAAATATACCAACCTGTCGGTGCCCCTGCGAAAGGGGTAGATAGTAGTTGGCCGTTAGTCACGTTATTAAAAATATACTGACCAGTAATAATAGTTGGTACATATGGCATGCCAGTAGAAGTCGTTAATATTCTTAAAGCATATACACTATAACTCGTGATTGGCAAAAAAGAACCTAAAGGTGCCGTAAATTCAACCTTAGTTTTTTGAGCCCCATAAGGTGTAAAACGGTACCAAGTAGGCATTTTACAACCATTTGTAATTATTTGTACACTTTTAATGCTAGACTTTGTAAGGGCTGGGGCATTGGTGGCTGTATTGTAGTTACTAAATAATAAATAATTAATACCAGTTGTCGTTGGCTTGTACTCATTTAAGGCAGTATAGTCTGCGTAACTATTAGTCATATTAGTTACTGAGCCATATATATCTTGTCCTGATGTGATATAATTTGGAAATCCTGGAACACATGTAGTGGGTACGTTTGTTCTACTTGAATTTGTTGCCCACTGTAATTTCACCGAAGTAGAAGTAGATTTAGCATTAACAATTACTTTATACCTGTAGCCTTGATCAAATTGATAATATATACCGAAGCCTGTTCCGTTGCCTGAAACGTCTGCATCTAATTCAAATTCATTTCCCGTGTATCTTACTCCCCCAACAACACCAACATGGGGTATGCCACTGATGGGTATGCTTGGAGTAGGCTCATTAAAAAAACATCCATGTATAAAAGTAGATGCAGTCTGATAATTAATTGTTGTTGTTTGAGAAAATGCCGTTTGGTTAAAAATTAAAATTGCAAAAGAAAAGATAATCGTAATGTTTTTTTTCATAATTGTTAGTTTTAATATGTGATGATGTGATTTAGATACTTAGGTCAGTCAATAAATTATTCATATTCCTTACCGCATCTGCACTTTTACTAAAAGCAGCCTGCTCTTCTTCATTCAATTTATAATCTACAATTTTTTCCCAGCCATTTTTTCCAACAATAACCGGCACGCCAATACATATATCGCTTTGGCCATATTCGCCCTCAAGATAAACACAGCAGGGCATCATTTTTTTTTCGTCTCTTACTATGGCTTCTACTAATGCAGCACCTGCAGCTCCGGGAGCATACCAGGCACTTGTACCCAATAAGCCGGTTAAGGTGGCACCACCTACCATAGTATCTGCTGCAACTTTTTTTAATGTATCTGCATCAATGTAATTTGCAACCGGTGTACCGCAATAAGTAGCCAGCCTGGTAAGCGGTATCATGGTAGTATCTCCATGGCCGCCCACAACACTTGCCTGCAAATCGTTTGCAGAGCAGTTTATAGCCTGGCTTAAAAAATACCGGAAGCGGGCACTATCAAGCATTCCGCCCATACCAATAATACGGTTTTTAGATATGCCGCTCGATTTTAAAGCCAGGTAGGTCATGGTATCCATCGGGTTGCTGATGATGATAATGATACAATCCGGTGAGTGCTGTAATAAATTTTGTGTAACTGTTTTTACAATGCCTGCGTTAATGCCAATGAGTTCTTCCCTTGTCATACCCGGCTTGCGTGGAATACCGGATGTGATAACAGCTACTGTACTGCCGGCTGTTTTTGCATAATCGTTGGTGCTGCCAATTATTTTGGTATCAAATCCTTCCAGCTGTGCCGTTTGCATAAGGTCCATTGCTTTTCCTTCGGCTACGCCTTCTTTAATATCTACCAATACCAGTTCGTCGCACAGTTGTTTGCGGGCAATATTATCGGCACAGGTGGCTCCAACAGCCCCGGCACCTACTACAGTTACTTTCATGTATTTTATTTTAAAAATTAAAATTAAATTTATTGCGCAGCAAATATAAACGATTACCTGTATGAATTCGCCTAAAGGCGAATTCATTGCCTACAGTAAGAATTCGCCTAATGGCGAATTTAGAATTCGCCATTAGGCGAATTCCTGCTATTTTTGCTGCCTCTTAAAATTTAAATGTTTTTATGGCAACAACAGCAGACATGCGCTCCGGTCTTATTTTAAAAGTAGATGGCAGCTTGTATACAGTAATAGAATTTGGGCAAAATAAAACTGCCCGTGCCGCAGCAAAAGTGTGGGCAAAACTAAAAGGTGTGGATAATACCCGTACCATAGAAGTTACCTGGAACAGTGGCGAAACCATTTACCCGGTAAGGGTAGAAAAAAAAGCCTACCAGTATTTATATAAGGATGATACCGGCTACAGCTTTATGGACACTACAACTTTTGAACAGATTACCGTACCCGAAACCATGATAGATGCGCCCAGGTTTTTAAAAGACGGGCAGGAAGTAATGGTGGCTATTAACGGAGACACAGAACTGCCTATGGCTGTTGAATTACCTGATAAAATTGTTCTACTGGTTACCTACAGCGAGCCGGGCATGAGGGGCGATACTGCTACCAAAACCCTAAAGCCCGCTACGGTAGAAACGGGTGCCACTGTAAACGTACCTCTTTTTGTAAACGAGGGCGAAATGATTCGTATAAATGCCAAAACAGGCGAATACGTAGAAAGAGTAAAATAATTATAATAAATTATAGAAAAAGGG
>JAYVGA010000508.1:0-10559 GCA_043772635.1 Chitinophagaceae bacterium | reverse complement strand
AGTTATTCCGTCTGCTGTATAGTAGTCAATAATTCCATCAGTGTTTGCATCAACTCCAATCTTCTTATCCGACACTGTAACCAACACATTTCCCAAATGATTACTCAACTCAAAGAACTTATTACCTCTTACAAATGTATTTATATTATTTAAGTAACTGGCCGTGGCAAGGGTTTGTACATTGCGGTTTATTTCAAAAATACCCAGCCTGTTGCTGCCATAAAGGTGCACTTCGCTTTGTACCAGGTTGCCGCTGCTTACTGCCGGGTCGGTGGTATAAACGCTCATCACATTACCACTGGCATCTCTTACGTAAATCGTTGTTTTACCACCTGCAGTTTTGCTTATGCGGTTACCGCTGGCATCATAGGTGTAGGTGATTATGCCAGTAGATTTTGTAATGCTTAGTATTTTACCATACACATTCCAGGTTATATTGGTAATGGCTTCTTTGGTATCTTTTGTAAGGTTGCCTGTTTCGTCGTAGCTGTAATTATCACCATTTTGTTCGGGAAGCTGTTCGGCCTGTACCTGGGCTAATGTAAGTGCTGTCTGGCTTTCAATATCTTCCGTAATGGCCGTGGTATAATCATCGTGCACATAACGCAGGCGGTTGTTTATCATTTTGCCTACCACACCTGCGGCAATATTTGCCGGTGTATTTTCAAACTTAGGATACTGGTAAGTAAGCTTATCCATATTGAGGTTGGCTGCATTACCGTTCCTGTTGTAAGTAAGTATGTTTCCGTTGGCATCGTAACTTATGCGCTCTTTATAATTTTGGGTGGGTGTTGTTAATGTCCATTGGTTAGTAGCACCATCCAGGCCGGTAAAGGCATCCATGGCCACAATGCGGTTTAACTGATCGTAGCGGTAAGCATACAAATGTGCTGAGCCCAGTTTAGGAATATTTACGGCCATGCTGCTGATGTTGCCGTTAAACAAGGAAGCACCGGCAGTAGTGCCCGGCAAAGGAGCCGTTACATTTGCAAAAGGCGTAACGCTACTGTTTATGGGGTTATAATCGCCATTAAAATAATTAAGGTTAAAGCCGTAGGCATCGTTGGCCACCTGGTTAGGGGTGCCAGCAATTCCGGTGGGTACACCATCCCTGCCTATATCAAACATGTTACCCACGGGTGCAGGCACAGTTCCGGCTGTGCCATCATTGCCACATGTGGTTAAGCTGCCATCAATATAGGCAGTAAAATCATCAATGGTATTGCTTTCAAAACCGGGGTCAAATACAATACCCGTGCGTGCCACATACTGATTTGGGAAAGGGTTTAATCTTGCATTTACCAGCAGGTTATCTACTGCTGTGTTTGGTCCACAGTCTTCGCCACTACCAATAAGGCCATCTGGTTTTTGCACGCCGCTGCTGTTTACTCCTTTTAACCAGCCCTGTAAAGTGTAGGCATAGTCTACGCCCTGCACCTGCTGCTGGCCAAGTATAGTACGGGCCATGGGGCCATGCCGGTAATAACTGTAGCGGGCATCTTTTTCCCATATCAGTTTATCGTGGCTGGTATATACTTCGGTAAGCCTGTTTTCTGCATCGTAACTGTAGCGGTGATAAAATTCATCTTTTAAACCGGGCTGGTAAGCTACCTGGTTTACTTTGCCGCTTATTAAATCGTAATCGTACACCAGTTTCTTATACCGGTTACCTGCAGCACTCAGCATAGCTACTCTTAGATCCTGCAACAGGGTATCTACATTGCCATGTATATCATAACTGTAATAGGTAGCCGCAGTATGAGTGATGGCGCTGCTGTTAGGATTGGGTTCGGTATCAAATACCATAGTATAACTTACCCTGTTGCGCAGGTTGCGCTGCACCAGTATAGATGGGGCATTGGTTAATATATTACTGCCCTCATCGTAAGTAAGATCGTAGCGGGTACGGGTGAGCTGTTCTTTATTAAACCCACCTGTGGCCAGCCATGTATCCAAATCTGCCTCTACCCTGCTGTTGGGGTCGGCAGTTTGTGGTTTTTGGCCTACTTCTTTTATACGGCCAAGAGCATCATACAATGTGTAACTGTATTTTTTTCCTCCCGGCTGGGATGGGTTTGCCTGTTTTGCATTCTGGCTCACCACCAGCCTTCCCAGCCTGTCGTACCAGAATTTACTTATGCCGGCATCAGGTGTTTTTTGTGCCACTACCTGGTTTAAAGTATTGTAGCGATAATCTGTAATTAAGGTATGTATGGGTACTACTTTATTTATAGCAACATTTTCTGATGCGCCATTTTTAACTCTAAGGCGGGCATCTTTTACATCCTGTAAAAAAGCAGCGTCTGCATGTTTTTCATCTACACCTGCAGGTGGTACCGTTTTTAATAAATTGCCTGCCTGGTCGTAATAGTATAAAGTGTAGTGATATTCTTTTACATCATAATTTACCGTAAAACTTTCCAGGTCTTTTGCAGCCATGCATTTGTTGTAATAAGCAGTGTCAAATACATTGCGCAAACTATCCTGATACAATTGCCATTTTTCTTCGGCAACGGTATAAGCAATTTTAGCAAGGTCTTTACAGGGGTCTTCATCTACATGCACAGTATCAAAAAGTGGTGCGCTTAAGCCACAAAGTACCGGGCCGGAAGTAAGTACAGGGCCAGAACAGTCGCTTACACATAACACGGTTGTTAAAGGACTTTGAGTAGATACAACAGGTAAAACATTGGTTGCTCCCAGGTTTATATCTGTTACAGACGACCAAACAAAAGCAGCATTTACATTATAGGCTGGTGTTGTTATTGTTGCTGTAGCTGTATCTGTGCTGCAACCTGCTGTATTACCAAGGCTGTCTGTTTTAATTATTAATATTTCATTACCATCGCTGTTGCCGGAGGCATTGTTATTGTAGCCGGCCATTATAAAACCACCATCGGCTGCCTGCTTTATTCCCAATGCTAATTGTAATCCATCACCGCCGTATTTTTTTGACCATTGTACTGTACCGGCACTGTTTACTTTTACCAGGTCTATATCCGCATTACTGTTGTTTGCTTCTACAAGAGATGTTACATATCCACCATCACTGGTTGGAGCATAGCCGTAAGATATGCGGTATGGCGTGCTTGTAATTTTATGTAAGGAAAGTGCATTACCGTTTCTGTCGGTATTTAATATTACCTCTTCGGGAGTACTAAGATACCATTGCGTTTCGTTATATATATTAATCCCGTAACCTGTGCCGGTTTTATATATTTCACGGGGCAAATTACTTTTTCCTTCAATTTCATAATTCCTGGCCCAAACAACATTACCATTGTTCCTGTTTAATTTCATGATAACTGCATCGTACCGGCTGGCACTCTGCCCATATTGCATAGAAGTTACTACCAGCGAATCGGCATCTTCTATAATGGCAAGAGATTCATCAGAGTTGCCGCTTTCAAAACTTTTAGCCCATTGAACGAGGCCATCATGATCTGTTTTAATCACCATCGCATCTGCAGTACCCGGCGCAAACTGATTAGTACCGGTTAATGCATAACCTCCATCCGAAGTAACCGTAACATCATAAGCAATAGAACCACTGGCGTTTCCATCATCATATGTTTTTGCCCATTGCATATTACCATTACCGTCTGTTTTCACCATCCAGGCTACTCCTGGTAAAAGCCCCTGTGTACCTCCTCCAAAAGATGATGTTCTGCCAATGGTAATATAGCCACCATCAGCAGTCTGCCTGATATTATAAAAATAATCATTACCTGGTCCTCCAAAAGTTTTACTCCAGAGCACCTTACCAGCTTTGTCTATTTTTTGCAGGTAACCATCATATCCTCCGTTTCCAAAACTGTTGGTATAACCGGATATTACAGAAGTTCCATCCGTATTTGTTACTATACCATAAGCAACATCATCTTTACCGGCACCATAATGTTTTTGAAAAGTTGGCTTGCAGGGTAGGGTATCTAAAATTACTCCACAGGGGCTTGCACAAACCACTGTAGTTACAGGGTTTGCATTTGTTGCAAGGGCTGTAATTGCAGTTGTACTAAATGTTATATTTGTTATAGATGACCAAACAAACGAAGTGTTTACTGTATAAGATGGCGATGAAATGGTGGACGAAGATGTTACTGCAGTACATGCGGGTGTATTGCCTGCACTGTCTGTTTTAATAATAACTACTTCATTGCTGTCACTGATAGCTGGATTGCTGTTATTATATCCGGCCAGAACATAACCGCCATCCGGCGCCTGTTCAACTCCTATCACAGACTGCAGGCCAGTGCCTCCAAATATTTTTGTCCATTGTACAGCACCCGAACTGTTTACTTTTACAAGGTGTATATCTCCATTGGCAAGTTTAGATTCATTTTGTGCCACTATCATTCCGCCATCGCTGGTGGCGGCATGTGTACCTGTTAAATTTGGAATGATATCTACAATTTTTTGAACAGTAATTGCATTACCATTTTTATCTGTGTTTACCACCACATGCTCCGGACTGCTTAATGAAAAACTAATATCGTTATACACACTAAAGCTGTAACCATTAGTTGTTTTAATAACCTTACCCGGCCAGTTACTCTTTCCTTCTATATCATAATTTCTTGACCAAAAAACAGTTCCATCATTCTTGTTCAGCTTCATTATTACAGCATTGTACAGGGAAGAACCCTGACCGTATTGAACAGCAGTTACCACTAATGAATCTGCATCTTCTACAATTCCGGACGATTGATCGCTGCTGCCACTGTCAAAACTTTTAGCCCATTGAACCGCACCTGCATTATCTGTTTTAATTACCATGGCGTTTGCTGCTCCGGGTGCATATCTGTTGGTTCCGGATATTACGTATCCACCTTCTGACGTGGGTATAACTTCCCATGCCACAGAACCATTTGCATTTCCGTCGTCGTATTTCCGGGACCACTGCATGTTTCCATTGGCATCTGTTTTTACCATCCATGCCACACCTGTAGTATTGCCTCCAAAAGATGTGGTATTACCTACAGCAATATACCCTCCATCAATTGTTTTTTTAATGCTGTAAAAATAATCGTTGCCCACAGCACCAAAAGTTTTGCTCCATAAAAGTGTGCCGTTTTTATCTATTTTTTGTAAATACCCATCATAACCTCCGTTTCCAAAGCTGTTAGTATAACCGGCCGTTACAATACTTCCATCGGTATTGGTTACCATGCTGTAACCAATATCGGCTTTGGTGCCGCCATAACGTTTTTGAAAGTTTGGCTTGCATTGAGCAGTGTCTGCTGTGGTATAGCCACAAGGAGCAAGGTTAGTGCCGCATTTTGCAAAATAAACCGAATCAATTTGTGCATAGGTATAGCTGGTACCTTTTTGCTGATTAAAATAGTTGGTAAATAAAGTTTGACAATCAGGTGGTGCAGGACAAATAAAAGATGGATCCACAAATGCTGGGTTAGCTGCACTGTTAAAATCTTCAAAGTATTTAAGGTTATCCTGGGCATCCCACACTTTTACCCAGTCTATACTGCCCTGGCGCCCAAATAATCCCAAACTAAAACCATTTTTATTACCTATTGCAACTGCCGGATTCCTCGGGGTTTCGATAATGAGCCTATCATTATAATAAAGGTAATTTCTGTTTGGAAGTACTTTTACTTTAAAAGTCATTCCGTTTACAATTGCCGCCGGATCAGTATCTAAGAGGTATCTAACCCCATTTATAACAGCAGAAAGACCCGTGTAAACACCAGAAGTATATCTTTGAACAGTAACGTCGTAGCCAAGGCCTGTATAAAATACATCGCCTGTTTTATTATTGACCAAAAACTTAAATTTTATTTCGGCAGAGTATCCATTATTAGTACAAAAAGAATTTCCATAAGCCATATTTAAACCATAGTTATTATACCATGTATCGGGCCTGGCTCTTATAGAATCGGGAAAATGAATGGTGCCATTATCAATAATATCATATAAATTTTGATATTGCTGACCTTCCTGTGTTTGAAGCGTGTGAATTATTTTACCACGCTTTACATTCAGATTAAAATTGGTTAGGATAGTTTTTAAGGAATCGCATGCATTGGCAGCACATATAGTAATATGGTTACCGCATTGTGCAAATGACAATGCATCTATCTGTGCAAAAGTATAATTGGTTCCTTTTTTAGTGTTATAATAATTAGTAAATGCCTGTTCGCAAGGCAGTTTGCTGCAGTCGTATTTAGGATTAATTACTGCAAAACCCTGGCATGCATTATTAAAGGTTTCATTGTAGGCAATAGTATTATTTGCATTATCAACCTTTACATTATCCAGTAATATTTCTAAACCAGAAAAGGTTTGAATAGTTAAATTGCCTAAGGCGGTAATATTCTTAATGCTCGTTGATCTTTGCTGTACAAGGTTCCCATTTATATAAATAGACAATTGCCCGTCTGATGATCTCATTTTAATACCAATATCCATCCAGGTATCATAAATTAAGGAAAGCCCAGGAGTAATAATATTTACTGGAGGTGGATTAGTACATACATCACAATTGTCCTGAGTTCTTCCGCTACCATTTTGCAATGTTATATACAAGATTCTTCCTACGCCAGAAGCTGTGAATGTGAGGGGTATATATAATTGACCCCCAAGAACCGGAATACTTAAAGGTTTTATTCTGTAAGTAACCATAAAGCTATCTGGTATGCACATAGGATGATCGTAATCAAAATGAAATCTTCCTCCAGGAGCCGCTACTATTCCATTGCTAAAAATATCTTTAAAAATTACAGGCGGATTTCTAAAAAACTGCCAGGCAGAAATATCGCAGCCATTGGCATCAAAGGTTTGTGTGTACGCAGGCTTTTCATAATATTTTACATAAAAACTATCCAGGATATTTTTGAGGCTGTCGCAGCCAGACGCAGAAGAAGAAATTGTATTATTATTATTAGTAGTATTAATAGTAGTAGTTGTTGTGCTGACCATACCATTACAAGTATCCAGAAATGCAATGTATTCGTTTATGTTTTTACTAAAACCAGTTTTATAATTAGCAAATTTTTCAAAGGCATTGTTTACATCAAAATCGGTTTGCGTTACCGGTTCTTTAATGGGTGCCTGCTGGTTAAATAAAGTAAAGAAGGCATCTTTTATACCCTGAAAATCTTTGCAATCTATACAGGGTTTTACAGTTTGGCCACCAGTACCCTGGCATTGCAATAATGGGGGCAGTACAATGGCAGCAGTTAAGAAAATACACTGGTACGAGCCATTGCACAAACTAACTAATGTATCTAATGCTCCCTGTGTAATAGTTGTACCATACCTGTTTTTAAGATATGCGCTGAATGTTGCAAAGCCGGTACCATACTGCTCATATTCATTTTTTAAAGAAGTAAGTCTTGCACATTCGCAGTCTGTGGGTTTTGTAATAACCATCTGGTTGGTAACGGCAGCCTGTTTATCGTATGGCTTGGGAGAACTTATTAAATAGGGATGGCATAACTCATTAACTGGAAAATTGGGAGAGATAATAAATACATTCAAATACTCGGTGATAACTTCCGGGAATTCTTTCATTGATGCGGACCCTCCTGCAGTGATGAATGCCCCGAGCTTTAAAGGATTGATGCTTGAAGAACCTAAATAATGAAACTCATCAGAACCATATTTACAAATTCTTACCAGCCTTTCTGTAAGCCATACAGAATCTGCCACTCGTAAACTTTCTGTTTCCCACCTTGTGGCAATAGAAGGACATAAAGCCAGTTGAGCCAGCCACATATCTGTGTAGCCAAGGCAGGTGCTTTCATATTGTGCTGCTGCCAGGTTTTGAGCAGTATTAGATGCAGCAGTATTGCCATTACCTAATTCTGTGAAAAAATCATTTAGGTCACCTGCATCCAAATCAACAGTGCCATTATTATCATTAAAATTTATTACCCTGAATTTTAATTTCTTAGCTGCATCTGCAGGAAGAAGTGATACGTTGTAATTTTTAATTGCCGGATCATTATCAGGAATGCTGTTATCTTTTATGTATTGTGCAATTATTTTCTTACGTTCGGTTAAATACAGAGAACGGTAATTTTTCCAGGCCATATCCCAATCTGTTGCACAACCTGTGGCAGGTATAAGTGCAGGATTGGAAGACAGGCTTTGCAAGCACTGAGATACCTCTGTTCTGCATGGAGCAAGTAATGGAACGTTTCTGCAAAAAACTGCCGACTGAGCCAGTTGCCACATGGAAGGAGAAATACTACCACTGCATCCTGCCACACCGCTTGATACATTGGCATAAATATTCATCCGGGCCGCAATATTACCTGCGTATGCATTACCACCAATTACAGTTCCATTAAAGAATGGATCCTGTGCAAGTATGTTATTTATATATCCTGCATTGCCCGCATCCTGCCATGTTTTTGTTTTATTAAGATTGGCTTCAAACTGGTAAGCGGCAGGCAGTTTTTCTACCATTGTCTGCAGCTTTGGATACTCAGGATGCGATGGCAATAAACCCTCTGCCCATGCTGTTTGAAACTGGTTTGAAAATTGTTCGGGGTCTAACAGCAAGGCTGGGTTAGGATTTATTACAGTACCGTATTCATCCTTATACGCAGGTGATTTATAAACAGCACCGGCAAGCACATTAAACGGGGTAAGCAAGTCTTCTAATTTTGCATATTGCCCATAAGGAGGCGTTACATCCAGCAGCATTGTTTGCCTTATACTTCTTACGACATCCATGCCATCATCCACATCATTTTCATTATTGCATATTCTTGTACAGTTGGCCAAAGCATCGTTATAGGCTGCCTGCAACTGTGTTATAAGTTCTGGCGCCAGGGGTTCTGCCATGCCGGATTGCACAATAAAATTTTGCTTAAAAATTTCGAAAGTACTGCCAATAGACGTCATGCAGCTTGCACACGTTATGGCACAGTTACTTTGCGCCAGCAACACCTGGTATGCAGAATCATAAAAATCCTGGAAGGTTTTGCAGGTATCATTTTTTATAAAAACTTCCCTGTAAATATTTTGAGCGCTATCGCTTAAAGAAAGCGTTTTGGTAATGGTGTAAGAACCTTCGGGAAGAGTTATATCAAAGCTTTTATTAAAAAATCCGGTTGTTTTACCGCTGTCATTACACTGTGGATCTGTAAGAAGCTGGCCAATAGTAAAGTTACTGTCAATTAAATGGTAGATGACAGTATTGTTGCAGTCGGAAGTTATGGTGATATTAAGATTGTATAAGCAGTCATAACATATCGTATCGCTTGTGCAACTTAATAATTTTAGCTGCTCCGGCTTTAGTTCATATTTAAATTTATACAACCCTTCCGTGGGTACTACCAATGACTTGGTAGAGATAATTGATTTACCCAAAACCCTGTTGGTTTCATCATCAATTAACTGCTTTGTAAAATTTTTTGTATTAAGGCTTCCCAATGCATCTAACTTATCGGTACTATCAGGATTTTTGGGAGTTTCTCCCGCCAATGCAGTGGCCACGGTTCTTCCATGCATATCAGTATAACTTACACTATACTGGCCATTGGCATCTTTTACCAGGTTTTTAAAATAATGAGATGCCACACCAGCATCGGTACCAAAGAGTGCATCCAGCTCTTCCTGCGCCGGTGGCTCGTACAGGTATTTTGTTTCGTGTGCACTTCCCAACTGGTGCGTATAACCCACACCACCCTGGGCAGATACCCTGCCATCTGGAGTAAATCTTGTTTCGGTAAATGGATAAGCTTCGCCGGCAACCGGCCCTTCAGAATTGGGTATATATTTTTCTACATTATATCCTGTAAGCGGATCATTTACTTTTTCGTTTGCAGGAGAATAATATTTAGCTGTGCCCGTACTTGTACTTAATGCCATGGCCGGATTGCCACAGGTACTGGCTGCATTGGTTAATTTATCATAGGCCCATTTTGGATACCCTTCATAATTTACTGCCTTATTAAAATTTTGAGAATACTGTACAATGGTATTTAGCGTAGGTGAGGGCAACACCTGTATTACCGGCCTTCCCTGGTAATCGTAAAATGTTTCTGCCACCACTGTTGTGTTGGTGCTGTTATCTTTTGTTACGGTTTGGCGGTTGCGTAATGTTCCGTCAAAATACTGTACTACCGATTTTCTTTTTCCTTCTTCGGCAAAGGATGTGCTTGCCTGCCAGTTTAAATTATTTTCGTGCCCGGCATAAATATAATAAACAGGTGCACTTGCATTTTGCCATGCCCATACTCCTTCTATACGCTGGCCGTTGTATTTAATTTGCGCAGGCCGTACCCTTACAAAAACTCTGCCATCGCCATCATAAAATAATGGTATTTTATAAGAATAACTGCTGATGGTTACCCTGGTAGCATTATTGGTAAATATTTTATCTTCTACAAAATCTCCGGCAATATTTTTATAGTCATCTATTGCGGGTTCATCTATCCATGCCCACTCCAGGTCGTATTCTGTTTGGCCACTGTGCGGATCGGTCCATGTGGCCAGTAATTCTTTATTATCATTATCCAATACTGTTGTTAAGCCGGTAATAACCGCAGCGCAGTTAAACACATAATCTCTTGTTGCAGTTAAAATAT
>JAYVGA010000507.1:0-11515 GCA_043772635.1 Chitinophagaceae bacterium | reverse complement strand
TGGCAAAGACATTCTGCATGTGGCAGTGTTTCAAAAATCGGATGAACGCAGCACATACAATTTAATTTATGCAGATGGAAAATCGGGTATCAGTTATGCCAAGCGTTTTAATGTAACCGGTATTACCCGTGATAAGGAATATGATCTTACAAAGGGTTCAGAGAAAAGCAGGGTACTTTATTTTTCGGCTAACCCTAATGGTGAGGCCGAAGTAGTAAAGATTATTTTAAGCCCCAACTGCAGTGCCAAAAAGAAAGAGCTTGAATTTTATTTTGAAGAGCTGGAGATAAAAGGCCGTGGCAGCATTGGTAACCAGGTAACCAAGTATCCCATAAAATCCGTAAAATTTAAAGAAGCAGGTAAATCTACACTGGATGCAAAAAAACTCTGGTTCGATAATAAATTTGGGCGTTTAAATGCTGATGAAAAAGGAGAGTACCTTGGTAAGTTTGAAGCAGAAGACAGGCTGCTGGTAATATATACTGATGGTAATTATGAAATAATAGACCAGGAACTTACGCAGCGCTTTGATGTAGATAAAATATTGCTGCTGGAAAAATATGATGCAGATAAAGTAATTACAGCCGTGTACCTTGATAATGAAAAATTGCAGTACAATATCAAACGTTTTAAAATTGAAACCACTACACTAAACAGCAAATTCTTTTTTATTAAAGAAGGAAAAGATAACCGGCTGGAAGCGGTAACTACAGATACCAACCCCATCTTAAAAGTGCAAACGGGCCGTGGAGCACAGGTAAACAAAGCCAAATTTAAAGTATCCAATATGGTAGAAGTAATGGGCTGGAAGGCTGTGGGAGCAAAGCTTGTAGACTTTTCCAAATCGGTGGAAATGGAGTGGGAGAAGCCGCTGGCAGAGAGTGGAGGACAGGGAGAATTGTTTGAGTAAATACTTTTTTGCTGCCAGGTTTTTTATGAGCAAATTTCTTTTTTAATTTAAGTATATAAAACTTACTCAGCGAAATGTGGGTGTAAAAAGGCACATTTCGCTGGGGTAAAAATTAAATTACTTATAAAAATGTGCCAGCAATATTTCATTGTCTATTAAATGGCTATTATTTTTTATGCCTGCTTTGGTAATAAAAGTGATAAACACTGTTTTCTTAGTGCCTGTTTCCCATTTAAAATTTTGTACCCGTTGGGTTAGTAATGCTGCATACTGTTTGTTTATTACAAAAGGTTTTTCGTAGTATTTTATTTCGCAGAGGTTTATGCACTGGTCGTTTCTATCAATAATTAAATCTATTTGCCCGCCACTGTTTTTTGCCGTGTTTTTTATGTTGTAAGAATATTGCTGCGATATGATACCGGCAATACCCAGTTGTTGTTTTATTTTATCAATATGTTTAAAACAAAAATTTTCAAATGTATAACCCAGCCATAATTTAAATGGCTGTGTTTTACTTATCAAATTCCAATTGGTTGCTTTTTTACCCTCCATAAATTTTAAATAAAACAACGAAAACTCATCTGTGAGCCTGTAAAGTTTTTCTTTTTTAATATTGCTAAAAGGGGATGTGCCTGCTATAAAACCAGATAGCTCCAGGTCTTCCAGTATTTTTGTAAGTGTGCCCCCGCTTGCTATACCGCTTAGTTTTACAATTTCATTATGGCTTACCCCTTTCCATTTCGTATAGCAGGCTTTTATTACGGCTATATAATTTGCGGGGTTTGAAAATAAAGCTGCATATAAATTAGAGAATTCATTTTTTAATGGTGCTTTAGCTTCAAAGCAAAGCTTGTTTATCACCTGCGCCACACTATTGCCTTTATCTATTTGTTTCAGATAAAAGGGTATACCACCCAGGGTCATATAGATTTCTGTTATTTGTTCATCATTAAATTTTAAGCCCCTTTGCTGTAAGTATTCTTTTGTTTCATTGCAGGTAAATGGTTGTAAATAAATTTGTCTTGTTACCCGGTTGTGCAGTCCGCCTTTATTGTTTATTACCTGCTTTATCATCCACGATGCTGCAGAGCCACAAATAGCCACAACAATATTATTTTTACTTGCCCAGCTGTTCCAAAAAAAACCAAATGCTTTTAAAAAGTCAGGTTTTATACCGGCTATCCATGGCAGTTCATCTATAAATACCACTTGTTTTTTCTTTGTTTTATTTGCTGATAATATTTCTATTAAAATTTCAAAGGCTTTTAACCAATTGATAATAGCATGGGGTACAGCTTTTTTTCCAAAAGTTTGTTTAAGGCTAAAAGTAAAATTGTTAAGGTGTTCTTTTTGGGTGCCGTTTTGAATGCCTACAAATTCAAATATTATATGCTGCTTAAAAACTTCTCTTATAAGAAAAGTTTTGCCTACACGCCTGCGGCCTAAAACGCTTACCAGTTCTGCTTCTTCAGATAGCAACAGGTTATTTAATATCTGTATTTCTTCAAATCTTCCTATCATACCATAAATTTTAAGCCAGCGAAATGTGGTATAAAAATAGCACATTTCGCTGGCTTAAAAAAGTAAACCAGCGAAATGTGGGTATAAAAAGGCACATTTCGCTGGCTTAAAATAAATGCATAAGTTACTTAAACATTGCTTATTCTTTTAAAATAATAGTTATACCATATTTTTTGAGATAGTCTTGCCCAAGAAATTCAATGTAGGTTTTCGTTGCAATTAATGGCAGCCTGAATTCCCATAACTTACTCTTTTTCGTGTTGTGCTGTGGATGAACCTGGGTAACTTCTAAGAATTTAAAATCTATTTGTTTTATACATTCCTGAAAGTGTATATGCTCCGGAAACGGAATTAGTGACTTTTCGATAATAAATATTTCAATCCATTCTCGAATATATATATCGCTGTCAAATTCGGGTGGTACGTCATCGTAGCCTTCATTGAGACTCTCAACTAATCTGTGCCAGCCGTCAATAGTATCATTTGGATACATTCTTACTAGAAAATTGGACTCAGCAACATCAGCAAAACGCCTGCAGTAGTCGTCTGAATATTCGTATTCCATCTGTATTTTAATTAAACTCATTCATTTGAAGATAACCTGTCTGATTTATTTTTATATAGCAATAGCTCTAAGTACTTTTCATCAGCCAATCTTAGCAAAACTTGCCGAAATCCCTTTTATCAGTGAGGAGCTAAATCCCTGGTGTTCCATTTCATTTAAACCTGCAATGGTGCAGCCCTTGGGTGTGGTTACTTTATCAATCTCCTGCTCGGGGTGTGTATGTGTAGTTAATAATAATTCTGCAGCACCCTTTACAGTTTGTGCAGCAATAAGACTGGCAGTAGCTGCATCAAAACCAATTTCTATACCGCCCTGTATGTTTGCACGGATATAGCGCATGGCAAACGCAGTACCGCATGCACCAAGTACAGTGGCGGCATTCATTAGTTTCTCATCTATGCCCACAATTTTTCCCAGGTTGCTAAATAAACTGTTCACATATTTTTTATCTTCTTCAGTAGTGTGTATGCTGCTTATGCAGGTAATACTTTCCTGTATAGCAATGGCCGTATTGGGCATGGCCCGGAACAGGGGAATATCTTTTTGTATAACCGATTTCATTTCATCCAGGCTGATACCCGTAACTACAGAAATTAAAATATGATTGGGAGTAAGTGCAGGCGCAATTGTTTGCAGCACTTCTTTTATCTGAAAAGGTTTTACCGCCAGTATAATGGTATCATTATCTTTTACTGCCTGCAGGTTATCTGCACTAACCGTTACGCCAACAGCTTGTAAACCCACAAGCGTAAGTGTATTTCTTTTTGTAACCGTTATTTTATCAGCAGTAACAAACTCACTTTTAATAAGTCCCATTGCTATGGCAGTGCCCAGGTTACCACCGCCTATGATTACTATTTTTTTCATGCTATTTTATTTTAGAACACTAATTTCAGGCACGAATTACACGAATTAAAACTATTTTAGAACACGAATTTCATGCACTAATTACACGAATGTAAAGAATATTTTCAGCGCTGGTTAATTCGTGTAATTCGTGCCTAAAATTCGTGTTGTCAAAATTCGAGTTATCCATTTTTTCTATCCCTCCATCTCCATCATCTTCTCAAAAACTTTTTCATATTCTGCATTGGCATCTGCAAGCTCTTTTGCTGCTTTGTTGTACTCTGCTTCTGCCTGCAAAAATTTATTTTTATCGCCATAAATAGCAGGGTCAGCAAGCGCCGCTTCCAGTGTAGTTTTATTTTTATTAAGCTCTACCAGTTTGGTTTCTAATTGCCCGAAACGGCTTTTTATTTTTTGCAGTTCTTTCTTTTCATCATTGGTAACAACTTTAACCTTTGGCTGCTCCACTACTTTTAAATGCACTTTAGGCTCTGGCTTTTCTGCTTTTTTTGCTTCCGCTTCTGCCTTCAATTTTCTCTCTTTCCAGTCTTCCCATTCTGCATAGGTTCCTTTAAACTCTCTTATTTTATGATCTTCTATTTCCCAGATTTTATTGGCCAGGCGGCTTATAAAATAACGGTCGTGGCTAACCAGCACAATACTTCCTTCGTATTTTACCAGCGATTGTACCAGCAAATCTACGGAGTGTATATCCAGGTGATTGGTAGGTTCATCCAGCATTAAAAAATTGGCTTTGCTGGCAATTGTTTTGGCCAGGGCCACCCTTGCTTTTTCTCCACCACTCAATACTTTTATTTTCTTTTCTACCGCTTCGCCGCTAAATAAAAATGCACCCAGCAAACTCCTCAGCTCCAAATCGTTTTTACCGCTGCCTGCATCTTTTAATTCTTCAAGTACATCGTTGTTCTGGTTTAATGCTTCCAGCTGGTGCTGTGCATAAAAAGATTCCTGCACGTTGTGTCCCCAAATTCTTTCTCCCTCAAATGTTTCTGTATCTGCAATAATGCGCAGCAGGGTAGATTTTCCTTTACCGTTTGCACCTATCAGCGCAATTTTATCACCCCGTTCTATTTCGGCACCGGTATGATTTACAATTTCTACATCTTTAAAACTTTTGCTGATGTTTTTTAAAGTAACAATTGTTCTGCCCGGTTGTTTCTCCACCGCAAAATTAATCCTCATGTTGGGCCGCTCTATTTCCACATCTTCTATGCGGTCTAATTTTTCCAGCCGCTTTACAATACTTTGTGCAGCTGCTGCCTTGCTGGCCTTTGCTTTAAAGCGTTCCACAAATCTTTCGTTTTGCCTTATATAATCCTGCTGATTATCAAAAGCTTTTTTCTGCATATCTATTCTTATTTCTTTTTCCTGTTCATAATAAGAATAATTGCCGGTGTAAAAATGTAATTTTTGCTGGTACAGTTCTACCACTTTTGTAACCATCCTGTCTAAAAAGAAACGGTCATGCGATACAATCACCACTGCACCGGGGTAATGGATCAAATATTTTTCCAGCCATTCTATACTGGGCAAATCAAGGTGGTTGGTAGGTTCATCCATCAGCAGCACATCCGGATGCTGCAAAATCATTTTTGCCAGCAGCACCCGCATACGCCAGCCACCACTAAAATTTTTATAGGGTTTATGAATATCTGCATTGCTAAAGCCAAGGCCCTGTAATATTTCTTCGGTTCTGTGATGAATGCTGTAGCCATCCAGCACATCCATTTCATGCAGTAAATCTGTGTAGTCATTGGCCAGCTCTTCATCGCCTGTTTTTTCCAGTTCTTTGCCTACAATTTCCAATTCTTTTTCCAGTTCCTTAATTCTTTCAAAAGCACCCAATGCTACTTCTAAAATAGAATCTTCGGTGTCAAAGCCCAGCAAATCCTGGTGCAAAAAACCAATGGTGGTTTCCTTGCCTTTTTCTACGGTGCCTTTTGCAGGGGTATATTGCCCGGTTAAAACTTTTAGTAATGTAGATTTTCCGGTACCGTTATATCCTATCAAACCTATGCGTTCGTTGGGTTGTATAAGCCAGGTGGCATCTTCTACAATCGTTCTTGCCCCAAACTCAAAAGTTACATTCTGTAAACCTAATAACATCTCAACTAATTTATTTTAATATGATTTTTTTGCAAATCTAACTTAATTATAGGTGTCTGGCCAATTGGAAAGAGACTTATGATTTAAAATATATTGTTGTGGCCTTTACTCCTGGTTGAAACGTACACTCAAAACTATTTAAGGAGTTTAATGTTATCATTTTTTTATGTAAAGTTTTTATTTTTGGGTCTGGGCACCAGGATTTCATAGCAGCATCCTTGCGTCGCCCTCTTGTACTGTAATTTCTTTATTGAGCTTTTATAGCAGCGTAAAGGGTGCCTGGCTACTTTTGAAAAGACTTGCAGTTCGAAATTACTTTGTAGTGGCCAGACACCTTACCATTTATCAAATCCTTAATGCCACCTTGCCTTTAAGGGTATTAATCGCTTAACTTTGGCAAAAAAAATTACGTATGAAGAAAATTATTGCTTTCGTTGTGTTGATACTGGCTGGTTTTAGTGTGTACTGGTTTTTGCTTCGCACAAAAGAATCTAAAACCGAAGTACCTAAACAGGAAGCCATTACCGTAAAAAAACATTCAGCGGCTTTTAATACTTCTATAGATAAACTGATGAATGCTTATTACAATATGAAAGATGCATTTGTAGATGCAGATACCATCAAAGCCAAACAAAATGCCACGCTCTTTATAAGCCTGCTGGATAGTATTCCTGTGGCAGAACTGGATAAAGATTCTATGGCCATATCAGAAACAGCCAGGGCAAATATTGCAGATATTAAGGCCAATGCGCTATCGCTTTTACAGCAAACAGATATTACAGAAATGCGCCAGGATTTTCGCACCGTGTCGGATATGCTGTATCCAGGTTTTTTTAAAATAATAAATTATGAAGGACCAAAATTGTTTTTGCAAAACTGTCCCATGGCTTTTGATGGAGATAAAGATGCAAACTGGATAAGCAACAGCAGCGAAATAGTTAATCCCTATCTGGGTAAAAAACATCCAAAATTTAAAGCTACCATGCTTAATTGCGGCTCAGTAAAAGATAGTATTGTAACAGCCCATTAACATTGTACGCCACATTTCTATGAAAAAAATATCTCTTTTTTTAATGCTGCTTTTTACAAGTATCATGTTATTGGCACAAAAAAAATATACCCTTAGCGGTTATATTAAAGATGCATCAAGCGGCGAAACAATGATTGGTGCCACGCTTACCATAAAGGGTAAGAGCAAGGGTGTAAGCAGCAACCAGTACGGTTTTTATTCTATCACTTTAAACGAAGGAGAATATTCACTCGTATGTTCTTTTGTAGGATATCAGCCGCAGGTTTTAAGCATAAATCTTTTGGCAGATACCTTACTAAATGTTTCACTATTCTCTGGTATAGCACTAAGCGAAGAAGTAATTGTTACTGCCCGCAAAAGAGATAACAATGTAAAAAATGCACAGATGGGAAAAGTTACCTTGCCCATTGAGCAGATAAAATCTATACCAGCTTTTTTGGGCGAAGTAGATTTGCTTAAAGTAGTGCAGTTGCTTCCGGGCATTCGCAATGCAGGGGAGGGCAGTGCCGGTATTTATGTAAGAGGCGGTGGTCCCGATCAGAATTTAATTATGCTGGATGATGCGGTGGTGTACAATACCGGTCACCTGTTTGGTTTTTTTTCCATCTTTAATTCAGATGCAATAAAAAATGTTTCGCTAATAAAAGGCGGCATGCCTGCGCAGTATGGCGGGCGCCTTAGCAGTGTGCTGGATATTTCTATGAAGGAAGGCAACAACCAAAAATATCAGATGGAAGGTGGCATAGGCCTCATTGCTTCCAGATTTTCTGTGCAGGGGCCTATAAAAAAAGACAAGTCATCTTTTATCATATCTGCCCGCAGAACTTATGTAGATGCGATAGCAAAACCCTTTATAAAAAAAAGCAGCCAGTTCTATGGCTCCGGTTATTATTTTTATGATTTAAATGCAAAGCTCAATTACAAATTCAGTGAGAAGGACAGGATATATCTTAGTGGTTATTTTGGCCGGGATGTTTTTGATTTTGTAAATGGCCGGCAAAGCCTTAATGTAAAAATTCCCTGGGGTAATGCTACCGGCACACTACGCTGGAACCATGTTTTTAATAATAAATTATTTGCCAATACCACCGCAGTGTACAACGATTATAATTTTAGCTTTAGTGCAGCTCAGGATAATTTTGCAGTAAAACTTGCCAGCGGTATAAGGGATGCAAGCCTTAAACAGGATTTTGATTTTTATCCTTTTTCCAAGCACAAATTAAAATTTGGAGCACTTTATACCTATCATCGTTTTACACCATCGGTAGTAAGCGGCAGGCAGGATTCTGTAGAATTTAATCCCTTAAATGCACAGGTAAAATTTGCACATGAAGGTGCCGTTTATCTGCAGGACGATTGGGAAATAAATGATAAATGGAATATAAATGCGGGCCTGCGCTACAGTGGGTTTCAGCAGATAGGTGCTTTTAAAATTTACAAAACAGATGTAAACGGAAACCGTACAGACAGTACCGTATTTAAAAAAGGAAGCAATGTAAAAACTTATGGTGGCCTGGAGCCCAGGCTCACCCTGCGTTACAGCATAAACGAGCAAACATCTGTAAAAGCTTCTGTAACCCGCAACCTGCAGTACATACACCTGGTAAGTAACGCAGGCACCACGCTGCCTACCGATCTTTGGGTGCCCAGCACGTATAAAGTAAAGCCACAATTAAGCTGGTTGTATGCAGCGGGCCTGTTTAAAAATTTTAAAAATAACACCTACGAAACTTCGCTGGAAGTATATTTTAAGGATATGCAAAACCAGATAGAATACCGGGAAGGTTACACCCCCAATACCATCAATGATACCGAAGATGATTTTGTTTTTGGAAAAGGCTGGAGTTATGGCTCAGAGCTTTTTATAAACAAAATAAAAGGGAAACTTACCGGCTGGGTGGGGTATACATTAAGCTACACGTGGCGAAAATTTCCTGCACTTAATTTTGGAGAAAAATACCCGGCCAAATACGACCGCCGCCACGACCTTAGCATAGTGGCCATGTATAAACTTAACGATCGCTGGAAACTGGCTGCCACTTTTGTATACGGCACCGGTAATGCAGCCACATTACCACAGCGCTTTTATATTGTGGGTGGCGTACTCACACAGGAGTATAGCCGCATTAATCAATACCGCCTGCCCTCATACCACCGCATGGATCTTTCTGCCATTTTGCAGGGAAGAAAAAACGACCGCCGCAAATTAAAAACAGAATGGGTGTTTAGTTTATACAATGCTTACAGCAGGCAAAATCCTTATTTTATTTATTTTGATCAAACTGGTTCTCCGGTAGACGGAAGCCTTAAAGTGCAGGCCAAACAGGTTTCTATTTTTCCGGTGATACCAGCGGTTACGTGGAATTTTAAGTTTTGATTTTGTGGAGTTTTTGTTTGTGTTTAAAGAAGGATATTCTTCATTCTTATAATTTATTTTCTCTATCGTATTTTCTCCGTATTGATGTAATAATTCTCTTTTAAAAAAACAGCGTATATCATTCTTATAAAACATTCTTAGCCGGAACATTTTAGACTTGTATAAAGCATCTTATAAAAAAGAATATTTGCTATTGATATGTAGGTTTAGCCGGTTAAATTATTTATTTTGTTGTAGCAGCAGTGAGCAATTTTACAGGGATAAACTATAAATCCAATAAATACTTACCTCCGTATATTTTTTTATTCATCAACCTAAAAAATAATATCATGGAAAAGTTTGCAATTTTGGCCAGGGTAGAAGCTAAGCCTGGTAAAGAAAATGAAGTACTGGCTTTTTTAAAATCTGCATTGCCCCTGGCAGAAGATGAAAAGGATACTGTAAGATGGTATGCCCTGCAAATAAGCCCATCTACCTTTGGCATATTTGATACTTTTGAAACAGAAGATGGCAGAACCGCTCATTTACAGGGGCAGATTGCTGCTGCATTAATGGCTAATGCTGCAGAACTTTTAGCAAAAGACCCTGTTATAGAAAAAGTAGATTTAATTGCCATTAAATAACCGGATAATTCTAAAAATCCTAAACCAGCAGAAATATATTTTAAATAAATGTGGGTTAACCATTTAAATACAGGAATTATATTTAATTGATGCTTAACATTAAAATAAAATACCCTGTGAATTAAATATTCCTGGATATACAATAATTTTAAACTGTATGGCATGTATTTTGTCAATGCTCTGAGGTTATACTCTCCTACCTTTTGAAGCTCGCATGAAATAATAATTTGTTCATTCATATTTTTTTAAAAGACAATTCCTATGAGTTTAATTCGCTATGGCATTTTTATATGCCTTCTGCTCGTTTTTTGTGCAGCATCAGCCCAGGTACAAACAGCAAAACCCAATGTTTCTATGACGTCTATGTCAAACGGGTATTACGAATACCTGCCCCAGGGTTACAATCCCCAAACTACTGAAAAATATCCTTTAATTATTTTTCTTCATGGAGCCGGAGAGGTGGGAAATGGCAATACAGAACTATCCCGGGTTTTAAATAACGGAACTCCACGCCAAATAAGCCAGGGAATATTTCCTGTTTCTTTTACCGTAAATAATCAGTCTTATAAATTTATCGTTTTAAGTCCACAGTTTACACAATGGCCCAACTCTGTAGAAATGGATAATGTTATAAATTATGCCGTCAGCAATTATAAAGTAAATATCAACAAAATATATCTTACGGGTCTGAGCCAGGGTGGTGGTGTTATTTGGGAGTATTGCGGTAATGATAATGCCAATTATGGAAATCGTATTGCTGCAATTGTTCCAATTTGCGGGGCTTCTTATCCTGATCAATGGCGTGCAATAACTATTGCCAAAGCAAATATTGCGGTATGGGCTACGCACAATTCTGGCGATGGTGTTGCACCGGTATCTTATACCAATGGGTATGTGGCTAATATAAATTTAGCTCCTTTACCACCGCTTCCCCAGGTTAATCCCCTTGCTAAAAAAACGATATTTCCGGTAAGCGGCCATGATGCATGGACAGCTACTTACGATTTAAATTTTAGAGAAAATGGGAAAAATGTATATGAATGGATGCTGCAGTTTCAAAGAAATTTAAATGTGGTACCGGTTACCGGTTTAGAGTTTAATACCAGCAGGCAAAATAATAATGCCTTTTTAAACTGGAAAACATTTACAGAAACAAACAATATGGGTTTTATTATTGAACGCAGCAGTAATGGTATTAATTACGATTCTATTGGGTTTGTGGCGGGCAAAGGAATTAACGGAAATGGCGCCGTTTACAGCTTTACAGATAACAGCACACTAAGCGGAATTAATTACTACAGGCTTAAACAAATAGATGTTACGGGAGCCGTAAAATACAGTGAAGTGCGAAAGGTAGATGTTGATAAAAAAGCCTCCATAACTATTTATCCAAACCCGGTTGATAAAACTATTTTTATTAAGAGCACCCTTATTTTATCCAATGCGGTTTTACAAATTTATACTGCTTCCGGCAGGCTCGTAAAAAAATCGGTGCTTAATGGAAATGGAATTTTAT
>JAYVGA010000506.1:0-2502 GCA_043772635.1 Chitinophagaceae bacterium | reverse complement strand
CAATTAGCAATTCGCAATAATCAAATAACCATAACCGATACTAAAAAAGAAAACGACCTTATTATACATTTTGCAGAAACCATACCTGCAGATATGAGTGGCCCGGTAACTGCAACTGTTGATGCCGGCAGAAGAAAAAACATTACCCTTCACCACAGTGTTACGCACCTTATGCATGCAGCACTGCGCCAGGTATTGGGCAGCCATGTGGCACAAAAAGGTAGCCTGGTAAATGAAGAACATCTGCGTTTTGATTTTTCGCATTTTGCAAAAGTTACGGATAAAGAAATTGCTGCTGTAGAAAAACTGGTGAATGAAAAAATAAGAGCAAACATTCCTGTAGTTATTAAAGAAATGAATAAAGAGGAAGCCATTACCATGGGTGCGATGGCATTGTTTGGCGAAAAATATGGTAATACCGTTAGGGTAGTTATTATGGATGCCGGTTATTCTGTAGAGCTTTGTGGTGGCACACATGTGGGCAGCACAGGCGAGCTTGGCATTTTTAAAATAAAGAGCGAAGCCGCTGTGGCCGCAGGTGTGCGCCGTGTAGAAGCTGTGTGTGGTGCAGCGGCAGAGCAACTCATTACAGATGCATTTGCAGAAATTGCTGCTATCCGTGGCCTTCTTAAAAATCCTGCCGATGTACAAAAATCAATAGAAAATTTGCTGGCAGAAAATAACGTTTTAAATAAGCGCATAGAATCGCTGGAAGCAAGGCAACTGGTAGGCATACGCAACGATCTTATGCAAAAAGATGATATTATTAATAACGTAAGTTTTATTGGGCAGGTAATAGAAGTGCCCAATGCAGATGCATTAAAAAAACTTTGTTTCGATTTTAAACATCACCTGCACGATCACCTGGTGGTATTATGTGCCAATATTGGCGGTAAGGCACATGTAGCCATAAGCGTAAGCGATACGGTAGTGGTTGCAAAAAATATAGATGCATCAAAAATTATTAAAGAAATAGTGAGTCCGCTTATAAAAGGCGGCGGCGGCGGACAAAAAACACTGGCCACAGCAGGCGGGCAGGATGTGAGCCAGTTTGCAGAATTGATAAACAAAGTGAAAGGATTAATTTAGGGTTAGCCCGCAGATAGCGCAGACTTACGCAGAAAAAATTTAAGCGCTTATTTCAATATAAAGGTTTGGAGTAAATTTTTACAGGGAAAATTAGTTTATACATTTTGCTGAAGAAGTGCAGATTTGCATAAATTTATCTGCGAAAATCTGCGCCTTCTGCGGGATATCATTTTATAACATGCACATCATATTAGAAACCCCCCGTCTTATTTTACGCCGCTTTACCAGCAGCGAAGCAGATGCTGCATTAATTTTTGAACTGAACCGTGACCCTGAAGTATTAAAATATTTACATGAACCTGCGCTGCAGGATACCCACCATGCCATGGAAATTTTAAACACTATTATCCTGCCACAATACGAAATAAATCTTGGGCGCTGGGCCACGCATTTAAAAACAACCAACCAGTTTATAGGCTGGTGTGGTTTAAAGCAACGGCCCGAATTAAATGAAACAGACCTGGGCTATCGTTTTAAACCATCTGCCTGGGGCAAAGGTTATGCTACAGAAGCCGCTGCTGCCACGTTGGAATACGGTTTTGAAATACTGCAGTTAAAAACTATTATTGGCAGGGCACATGTTCAAAACCTTTCTTCGCTTTCTGTTCTTAAAAAGATAGGGATGAAATATATAGGCGAAGGAATAGTAGATGATTGCCCGGTAAAAACTTACGAGGCAACAAACCATTCTTTCTGATAAAAGAATTTAAAAAAATCTTTTATCCTGCCACTCCCCAAAAGATTTTTAAACGCTGCTGAATCATCAAACAAATGTTAAAGTAAAATAAATATTTGCGAAAAGTTTCGTAATTAAAATAATCACCTTAGATTTGATGTACTAAAAGTTTCGTACATAAAAAATATAAGCCATGAACAAAATTATTTTTGCCACAATGCCCTGGTTGTTTGCAGCCATCAGTTACAAAGCCACTGCACAGGGCGATGTAAAAACAACCGACGAAAACAAAAAAGAATCGCAGGAAATCATCATCCGCAAAAAAGGAGAAAAAGATGCGAAAGTTATTATTGAATTTAAAGACGATAAAGTAATCATCAACGGTAAACCATTGATAGAATTTAAAGATGATGCCATTACCATTAACAACCGTACATTTAAATTTAAACAGTTTGAAAAAGACATGGAAGGTTTTGGCCGGGATATGGAAGGTTTTGGGAGAGATATGGAAAGAGCATTTAACGCTGATAAGTTTAAAGAAAAAATGGCTCCGTTTATGAGCAGAACTTTTCTTGGAGTAACTACCGAAAAAACTGAAGATGGCACTAAAGTAGAAGATGTAACAAAAGGCAGTGCTGCAGATTTAGCAGGAATTAAAGAAGGAGATATCATTACTAAAATTGATGATAAAAAAGTAAATGGCCTCGGCGAGTTAGCAGAAATTATAGGTAAAATGA
>JAYVGA010000505.1:0-13169 GCA_043772635.1 Chitinophagaceae bacterium | reverse complement strand
TAAATATTTTGGCAAATGGCTGGCTCAATTATCAAACACTGGCCTGCCGGGTTTGGGCCAGGAGCGGCTTTTACCAATCGGGCGGGGCATTTGGTTTTAGAGATCAGCTGCAGGATGTACTTTCGCTGGTGCATACCCAACCACAATTATTAAAGCAACAATTACTCTTGTGTGCCTCCCGCCAGTTTAAAGAAGGAGATGTGCAGCACTGGTGGCATCCGCCCACAGGCAGGGGTGTGCGTACTACCTGCTCCGACGATTATTTATGGTTGCCCTTTGCAGCATGCCGGTATATTACCGTTACGGCCAACCATGATATACTGGACGAAGTAGTTCCTTTTTTACAAGGGCGATTATTAAACAGTGGCGAAGAATCTTATTTTGATCTGCCGATAAAATCAGATACCGTAGCCAGCCTGTATGAACATTGTGTGAAAGCTATTGAGCATGCATTGGTATTTGGTAAAAACGGTTTGCCATTAATTGGCTCCGGCGACTGGAACGACGGTATGGATAAAGTGGGCCAGCATGGCAAGGGAGAAAGTGTATGGCTTGCATTTTTTTTGTACGATATATTAATACAGTTTGCCGCCATTGCCGCCATAAAAAAAGATGCAGCTTTTGTAAAAAAATGCAGGGAGCAGGCAGCACAGTTAAAACAAAACATTCGTAAAAATGCCTGGGATGGTGCCTGGTACCGCCGTGCTTATTTTGATGATGGCACACCCTTGGGCTCTGCTGCAAATGAAGAATGTAAAATAGACAGTATTGCACAAAGCTGGTCGGTATTATCGGGCGGGGGAGATGAGGAGCGTTCTCTTTCTGCCATGAAAAATGCAGATGAATACCTGGTGCAAAAAGAAGATGGAATGATACAATTGTTTACCCCACCCTTTGATAAATCGGCCATGAACCCGGGTTATATAAAAGGCTATGTGCCCGGTGTAAGAGAAAACGGCGGGCAATATACACATGCAGCCATATGGCTGGTAATGGCTTTTGCTGCTATTGATGATAAAAAAAGAACCTGGGAATTACTGCAGATGATTAACCCTTTAAACAGGGGTAACACTGCAGAAAAAATTGCCGTGTATAAAGCCGAGCCTTATGTAATAGCGGCAGATGTATATGCAGAGCCCCTGCATAAAGGCCGTGGCGGATGGACCTGGTACACCGGTTCTGCGGGCTGGATGTATCAACTGGTACTGGAGTCTTTTATTGGATTAAAAAGGGTAGGAGACAGGATAAGTTTTACGCCAAGGTTTCCAAAAGAATGGCCCTCGGTAAAAATAAATTACAGTTATAATAATCATACTTACGAAATAGAAATAATGCAGGATATCACTTCCGCCAATGAGTACACCCTTATTATAGATGGCGCAGAACAAAAAGAAATGGAGTTTGTGCTGCAGCAAATAATTATGGATGAAAATATTACAGGGTTATCTTAGATGGCACGGAGAGATATGGCACGCTGGGAAGCAGAGAGAGAAGAGAGAGAAGAGGAAAAAAAATCAGGTGCTCCAAAAATCATTTTGAATTTAAATCCCTTTGGTAGTGAATGCAGCAAGAAACGCAAAGAGTATAATGCAAAATTTCCAGAACCGAAAGCTGTTTAATATCATAGATGAAAATGCGTAACATCAGTCATTATATTTTTTTTGTTTCCTATTATAGTTGTACTCTTGATAAATAAATAAGTCTTAATTTATCATTCCTATGAAATCATTTTTAATACTATCTGCCTTATCTATTTTTTCTTTCATATTATTTTCGTGCAAGAAAAATAACAACACTAATATTAATAATTGTCTTGATGTAAAGCCAATACAAGCTAATGCCTTTATAGGCGAAATGATAGGAGACAGCACTTTTGCAACAGATACTGCATTTACAGGAACAGTACTTTTTGAAACCAAAGGAAATTATAAACAATTTCATTGGAAAATTGGCTATGATACCAGTACTTTTAATTCAAAAAAATTTACCCTTAGGTTTGAATATCCTCTCCCCGCTATTAATGTAAATCTTTTTGTTTCTAATAATCCCAATGCACAATGCTTTCCTAATGATGATGGGATGGATACAGCAATAAATTCATTAACCATATTACCTCGTGACAGCACTGCAAAAAGCCCACTTATCGGCGATTACCTGGGCTATATTGAAGGGCGGCAGTCTGACACCTTCACTGTAAGAATTAATTTCTGGAATGATAAAAAATACAACCCGGTTTTAGGGCCACAACCATTTTATACCATCAGCAATTTCCCAAAAGGCTATCGGGATACCACCAGTTCAATTGGTACCCGGTTTAAAGAATTATCCTATGGGTACGTTTGTGATTGGGGATACAGAGCCCTCTTTATCTATGAGGATTACCTGCAGGCACAACAAGTAAAAGGATACGCATACCTCAGTAATAGAAACAGTTTGATTATTGATTATTCAAGATCTGATGTATCTGCTCCTTATGATCCTCAAACCGGCTATCCAAGACTAAAGGAAAAGTTTATAGGTATTCGTAAATAATAACATTTTTTAACCTCTTTTTTCAATTATAAATTTTGCTTATGAAAAAGTTTTACTCTGTATCACTATTACTACTTTTTGTTTTATTATCCAAGCACTCTATTTCGCAATGTGACTTTAAAGGTATTATTACTGACCCCAATAACCCTGTTAATAATGAACTCCCAATTAAAAAAAATACTTTTTTTAATTGGATGAATCCGACCTGGCCGGGTAATACCACTTGCTATCCGGGTCCAGGGGTTGATTTTACTTCCCCGTTTTATCGCATTGATAATTTAGAAGCTTTAAGACTACTAAAAGACTACAAACCGCAAGATGGGTGGGAATTAATAAGAAGAGATTTTGGCTACACGGACAATGGCACATTAATTACAGATAGGCCAGAACATACCTACCTTATTTTGTATAATAAGTATAGAGGTATTTTAAGAGTAATCCTGAGAACCTGCAGAAAAGAAGATTATAATGGAGCTCAGATAAATATACGCTTTCAGAACCCTACATTTCAAACAGCTTTATTGGATCTTAGTAACACCGCACAAGCTTTAGATGCACCTCATGAAGTGAACATTGAGTTTACTGCCGCCACTACTTTTTATAATGATGATTCTAAATATTTTTATGCAGACTATCCTTTAGCCTATGATCCCTGTACATGTACTTATCAGTCCCGCTTGCAGATTCTTTCAAGTCTGATTGAAACCTCAACTATTACACTTTCAGGAGCAATAACCGGAAATATTGTAAGTATCACAAATAAAAATGGATCAGTAGACAATAAAGACGGATCGACTTCATGGAAAAAAATTACAGCAGGTTCTGAGAAACTGGTTCAAGTTCACAAAACTATTGATGCATTTACTACCAAATCATTAGAATACGCAAATGCATTAGATAAAATAGGTATGGCACAAGTATTTGTAAGTATGGGAGCGGAATTGAAAAAAGATAATGCTTTTCAGGCGGGCTTGAGTGCCCTTCCATGGATTGGCAGTGCAGTATCGTTATTAGACTTGTTTATAGGAGGAGGGAAAAAATCAGCTACTCCTGGTCCGGTAGAACTAATGCCACTATCGGTAAACTTAAACGCTAAGCTGGATGGCACGATGATTACTACTGCTCCTTATCATAGTATCGGCTTTCCAACACCGGGAAGTTTAAATGCGCAAAATGATGTTGATGCTTACCCCTATTACAACGAAGTTCTCGGAGTTTTCAATTTACTGAACACTCCTGTAATGCAAACAAAAAAAGTTACAGAAACATACACTAGCGATGATGGATCAAGGTATCGGCTAACCTATGAATACTACCGGTTAAAGTTATCTGAAATCAAATATGTATTGAACCCTGCTGCGGAGGTAACAATCCAGGATATGAAAGTAGCTATTCTTGCAGAAGGAACCGGAGATCCCAGCGGACCTGGAGGTGGAAGTTTTAATGTTTATGAAGGAAAAGATGCAAAGACAGGAAATGATGTGTGGAGTACTGAATATGTGGATGCCGGGTGTGTAGAAGATTACCTGCATGAGATTAATTATGGAGATGAGGCTGGTATGAACCACTGGCTACCTGGCAAATTGCATATAAAATTTATTTTAAATCTTAAACGTAATAATGCCACAGCAACAACCCAAAACATACTTTACGTTGTTAAGTTTCCACTTAATAAGCTGTCTATACCTAATATTTCATATGCCCCAATCCCAAGCGATGGAATAAACTGCCCTTCTTCTCCTGTAATTGCTGCGCAAACAACTGTTCAGGTGCAGTCTTTGTGTAGTAGCACCACATATACTGCTAACAGATATCAGAGCCGGGGGTACACAGAAGATTTTATAAAAGAGGAGCGGCTGAAAGTTGATGTAATTATTGCTCCCAACCCTTCTGATAAAAATGTAGTTATAAAAATTCCCTCTTCCCCAAACATTTTGGAAAGAATTGTATTGGTGAATGCTTTCGGTCAAACTGTAAAACAAATTCATAATCAGAAAATAAATCTTTCTGTTATGAATTTCCAAAAAGATGTTTCTGTTAGTGATCTTCCTAATGGTATTTATTATCTTACTTTCTATACAAACAATACGGTTCAATCTACTAAAGTTATTATTCACCATAAATAGCTTATATGAAAAAATGTATTCAAAGAATAATTCTGATTACCTTATCAATATTATTGAATCAATCAGAATCTGCTGCTCAGATAAATGAAGAAGTGAAATATTGTCAAATTGCCGCAGCATATACGTACAATAATGATTTATATGCAACAGGTTTTACATTTGGTAAACAGTATGAAAAAACTGCAGATAGTCTATTTGCAGTTTGTAAAACAAAGTATGCATTTAAAGACAAAAACGTATTATACCTTACTGATGCATTAAATTACTTCAATAGTCTGGGGTGGAAATTGGTTACAACTTTTCCCGTAACTGCATCCAGTCTTGACCTCAACAGGTACTACTATGTTTTAAAAAGGGAATAGTTTTAATTATGTTTCAGTCAGGTAACGGGTGCCAATTTTTTTTAAAAGTTGGCACCCTTTATATTTTTATCTCTACTTATTTGCGGAGGATTTATGGCCCGCTACAAGGCAGAGAGCAGATAAAAGGTAAAGGGAGGAACAAGAAGAAAATTCATCCTCTTTTTTTCTCCTTTTCTCTTTTTCTCTTAGCCAACAATTTTCTTTTTCCTCTGCGCCCTCTGCTCCTCTGCGTGGATGTATGGCTCGCTGAAACGCAGAACAAAGAGAACAAAGAGTAAAGAAGAACAAGGAGAAAGACATCCTCTTTTTTCTCTTTTTCTCTTTGTTCTCTTAGAAGCTGTCTAGAAATGATTCTATGAATTTCTTATGTGGCCAAAAGTGGCCGGTGGGGACACCGGCCACGGCGGGTCGCCGCCGTTCGTGTCCCACGAACGGCTTACGTGGTGATTGAAAATTCTATTTCTAGACAGCTTCTTAGCAAATAATTATCTTTTCCTCTGCGCCCTCAGCCTCTCTGCGTGCAATTTTCCATGTTGCGTATTGTATTTATTTCCTCCCTTATTTTTTTTAATGCCTCAGGTTGAGATAAATCGTTTTGTTTACAAATATTTTCTAAAGAAATATTTTTGAAAAGTATTTTTTCTAGTATCGAAGTGCTTTCCAATTCCCGAAGCCTGATATGCCCTTTTTGTTTTAGCTCCTTTGCTGTTTCAACCGTTAGTTTTACAATTGTTAAACAAAGAGATGAATAATTTTTTTGATTAACGTTTTGCTGCTGTAATTTTTGGAAGCTGGTTATCAAAATCTGTTCAGCATCCTTTTGGCTTGTAGATATTTTAAGGGCAGCCCCATACATTACTGAACTGTATATGTTATAAAGCTCCTGAAAATCTGGTACAGATAACTGTGAACTGGTGGATAGCATAAAAGATAAATAATTAAAAAGTGTGCCAGTAAGCAGATTTGCCTTATAAGAACTGAGTATACCGGGCTTAGGGTGTTTTTCATAGATGTTTTGTACCTGCCTATAACATAATTTGTAATAATGGGATAATACGTAGAACATTATACCCGTGTTTATTCCCTGTAAGTTTCGACTAAGTATTCGTTAGCTACAGTTTATATATCCTTGGCAAACTAAGACCCGGCAATCTTTCAAAAAATTCTTTGGCATTTAAAATGCATTATGGTTATCTTGTAGAGACAGAACCCTATCATATAGCAAATCTTATATATCCTTTTATGCTCACAAAAGAACCTCATCATATTATAGCCATCGGTGCTTCGGCCGGAGGTTTAGATGAAATCAATTCTTTTTTTGATCATACGCCCTGCGATGGTGTTTCTTATGTTATTGTGCAGCACTTATCTCCCGATTTTAAAAGCAGAATGGTAGAGTTACTGGCCAAGCACAGCAAGCTGGCAGTAAAGGAAGCACAGGATAATATGAAAGTTTCCAGCAACGAAGTGTATCTTATCCCCAATGATAAATTCATGACCATAAAAACCGGCCACTTGTATTTATCCGGTAAAGAAAATAATAAAGGGCCTCATCTTACCATTAATAGTTTTTTTAATTCTCTTGCTGCAGATGCCGGTAACAAAGCCATTGGTATTATACTTTCCGGTTTGGGTTCCGATGGTACCGAAGGCATTAAAGCCATTAAACATGCGGGCGGTTTGGTAATGGCAAGAGACCCGGAAACATCTGCCTTTGGCAGTATGCCAAGTAATGCAATAGCTACAGGTTTGGTAGATTTTGTTTTAGAGCCCGAATTAATGCCGGGTATCATAGATGATTTTGTTAACAACGAATTGTCTTTTTTATCTGATGCAATAGATGATGAAAAAAATCTTACCGCCATCATAGATTTTTTGAAAGAACATTCCCCGCTGGATTTTACTGATTATAAAAAAGCTACCATACTGCGCCGAATTAAAAGAAGAGCCGCTGCCAATAATTTTACAAAGCTGAACAGTTACCTGGAGTTTTTGAAAATTACTCCGGCAGAAGCACAAGTACTTGCACAGGATTTTTTAATAAGTGTTACTTTATTTTTTAGAGACAAGCCCGCTTTTGAGTTTATACAAAATACCATAATACCAGACATACTAAAAAAACTTAGCCCTGGAGAAGAACTTAAATTGTGGGTAGCAGGTTGTGCTACCGGCGAAGAGGCATACTCTATGGCAATACTTATACATGAGCAGCTTACCGATAAATTAAAAGATATCCAGGTAAAAATATTTGCTACAGATATAGATACCATTGCTTTGGTGCATGCCGGAAAAGGTATTTATACAGCGGCGGCTGTAAAAGATATTTTGCCGGAACGGCTGCAAAAATATTTTATAAAAGAACGGGATAATTACCGCATTATACCGGAGATAAGAAAGATGCTGATTTTTGCACAGCACGACATTGTAAAAAATCCGCCGTATTGCAATATGCATTTTATAAGCTGCCGCAACCTGCTTATTTATATGACCCCTGCCCTGCAAAAAAAAATATATTTAATGCTGCTCTTTGGGCTAAAATTAGATGGCTATTTATTTTTGGGCTCCAGCGAAAACCCAACAGCTATTTTAAAAAACATGCAGGTAGTAAATAATACCTGGAAGATTTACCGGAATCTTGAAAAAAAGAGGGCTATTAATTTTGATGGATTTTCTCTGCCCCAAATGGCAGATATAAAAGATACGCAGGCTTATGTTGTAAGAAAAAATATTGCTCAGCACACAAATTTTACATTGGAAGAAGCCGTAAATATACAGCTGGTAAACGAAATGGAACACCTGGCAGTTTGTATAGATGCCAGCAATTTTGTAGTAAAAACTTATGGAGATACTACCAAATATTTACTGCAAAAAAATTTTAATTCAAACCTGGCCGAACTTTTACCAAGGCCGCTTGCTGTAGCATTTAATACATTAAGCATTAATGTAAAAAAAACAAATGAAAAAGAAAAAATAACGGGGATAAAAATTAAACAGGGCGATGCAGTTATTACAGTAAATATCAGCCTTAGCCCTTTAACTGTAAAAAAAGGAGAACAGCCATTGCTGCTGGTTATTTTTAGTGATGATAAACCTGGAACAAACCCACAACAGCATGATGCAGCCTATGACGAAAAAATATACCTTGACCAGTACACCCTTATGCTGGAACAGGAACTTAATGAACTTAAAGATAAACTGCATACTACTTATGAACAATTAGATGCCTCAAATGATAATATGCAGTCGTATAACGAAGAGCTGCTTTCATCAAACGAAGAAATGCAGAGTACCAACGAAGAAATGCAATCGGTAAACGAAGAGCTGCATACCATTAATGCCGATTACCAGTTAAAAAACAAAGAACTGCAGGAAGTAAATGACGACCTGAACAATTATTTTAGAAGCAATATAAACGGGCAGTTATTTGTAAACAACGATTTGCTGTTAATGAAATTTTCGCCGGGTACGGTTAAGCAGATAAACCTGCTGCCAGCAGATATAGGCAGGCCACTTAGCAACATAAGTACCAATATTAAATTTGAAACTATTGAAAAAGATATTAAAGCCGTAATTGCACAGGGTGGCGTTATTACCAAAGAAGTAGAAACAGACAATGGCAAATGGTACCAGGTAATGACCATGCCCTACATACATAAAGACGGAAGAAGCGATGGTGCCATACTTACCTTTAATGATATCACAGAGCTGAAGAAAATACAATCGGAGCTGGATAAAAAAAATGAAAGCCTGCTGCGCATAAATGCAGATCTTGATAATTTTGTGCATACCGCATCGCATGATCTTTTGGCGCCGCTTGGTAATATAGAAATGAGCATTGGTGTAATGAACCAGATAAAAGTGGTGGATCCTGAACTGGAAAAATTTATAGCCATCATTAATAATTCTGTAAAAAAATTCCGGATGCTTATAACCGATATTTCGCATATTGCTAAAATAGAAAGCGATATGATTACGATGGAAATGGTAGATGTGGAGGAAATTATTAATAATGTAGAGTGGAGCCTTGATGATAAAATTAAAACAAGCGGTGCTGTAATACTCAGAGACCTTGATGTAAAACTGATGTCGTTTTCTAAAAAGAACCTGAGGAGTATATTGTATAATTTAATAAGCAACAGTATTAAATTTAAAAGTGAGGAGCCTCCTGTGGTAAATATTAAAACCTTTAAAGACAAGAACCGCATGGTGCTATCCGTACAGGATAACGGGATAGGCATACGCCAGGATGATCTCAAAAAAATATTTGATATGTATGGCAGACTGAGTAATGATATAGAAGGCCATGGTATTGGTTTATATCTTGCAAAAAAAATAGTGGATGCCGCCGGTGGCAATATTGTGGTAGAAAGCAAGCCGGGCAAGGGCAGTACATTTTATATTTATCTAAAGGCATAATAGCATAGGGTGAGTCACCCCAAAAGGGTGGCTCACCCGGCAAATTTTACACCGTTTCGTAATTAAGAAACGCCATCCTATCCCTGGATTTGTTTTGAAAAATTATACAGGTCAGCTAAATAATTCCTTCTTTAAACAAACCATTAATAGAATTTGTACCTTCACCTTAATGGCAGATAAAGCTTATATAAATCCAAATGTGCTAAAATGGGCAAGAGAATCGGCAAGAATGACTGAAGAAACTGCTTCTACAAAAGTTCATGTGCTTATTGATAAGCTAAAAGAATGGGAAGTAGGAATAAGCCAGCCTACAATTAGACAAGCCCAAACTTTAGCTAAAGCTTACAAAAGACCATTTGCTTTATTTTTTCTTCCGGATGTTCCCCGTGATTTTCAACCACTCCAGGACTTTAGAAAAAAAGATTCAAAGCCATTGGGAACAGCATCAATATTTATTATCAGGGAAATTCAACAAAAACAAGCCTGGATAAGCGAAGTAAATAATGAAAATAATGAAGATAAAATTTCCTTTGTTGGAAAATTTTCTATAAAAAATAATCCAGTAAGTGTAGCTGCCGACATACTTAAAAATCTAGGAATAAATCCAGCACTTTATAAATCTGAAAATCCAATTAAAGAATGGATAGATAAGGCTGAAGCAAATGGTATATTTATTTCAAGAACAAGTTTTATTCATTCAAGACTTAAATTAGATTCGGACGAAATTCAAGGATTTGCAATTGCTGATCCTTCTGCCCCATTTGTATTTATCAATTCAGATGATTGGAATGCACCACAACTATTTACCATTGTTCATGAACTTGCTCATATTTGGATTGCCGAAACTGGCATTTCAAATGACGTCGAACTTAAAATAAAGAATAAGGAAAATTTAAATCCTATTGAATTATTTTGTAATGAAGTTGCGGTAAACGCATTGATGCCTGCCAACATTATAAAAAATCTGGATAAAAAAACTTTTGCGAATGCAAACGAGCTTTTTAAGGCTGCCAAAATTTTAGGTATAAGTTCATTCGCATTATTGGTTAGAGCCTTAAACTTAAATTTGATTTCTATCAATAACTACAAAAAGTTGAAAGGCGAAGCAGATATTGAGTATAAGGCTTTTTTAAAAAGAGAGGAAGAAAAAAAAGCGAGACAAAAAGAAAAAGAAAAACCAGGTGGTCCGAATTATTTTCTGCTGCAGCTTAACAGGAATAGCCGCCTTTTTACGCAAACTGTGCTGGATGCATTTCGTGGGGGCTTTATTGAACCAACCCGGGCGAGTAGTTTATTAAATGTACAAATTACTAAATTCCAAAAATTAGAAGCCCAATTATATAAATGAATACAATGGCTGAAATATATTGTTTAGATGCCAATGTACTCATTCAGGCCTGGCAAAAATACTATTCCCCTAAATTCTGCCCAGACTATTGGAAACTTCTAAAGGAGTTGGGCAATCAAGGGAGAATATTCTTACCCGAAATGGTAAATGAAGAAATTGTTAGAACAGAAGACGACTTGACAGTATGGTTAAAGGAAAGTGGAATTCAAATTCGAAAAATTGATGGACCTGTTACCAAATGTTTACAAGCCATTTATGCAAATAACCCTTTGCATAAAAACTTAGTTGATAATACCAAAGCAAGATCCTTAGCAGACCCATGGGTAATTGCACATGCACTCAATGAAAAAGCAACCATTGTAACAAAAGAAGAAAAAGTAACAGCTCTAAATTCAGTCAAAATAAAAATTCCAAATGTATGTGATAACATGGGTGTAAGGTGGATCAATGACTTCCAATTTATAGATGAACTTAATATTAAATTTTCCTGTAAGTTTTTATAGACCGATTATATAAAAAATAAGTAGTAGCAAAGTGGCAGAATAACAGATAAGTATCCGCAGTATTCAGAGTTAAATCAATAAACTTTATTTGTTTAAAAATTTATACTGCCTTTTTTTTATAGCATCCATTAAAAAAATCTGAAAATTTTAAAAATATTTTCCGTTATTCTTTTGCCATTTACAATACAATCTGTTTTTATTATCATAAATAATTTTAATTTCCGTTATAAACAGTAGTTTACCGGAGTTATGAATAAAACACTTACCGCCTTTCTTATCATTGCATGCAGCCTGTTGGTTTCCTGTGCGGTAAATAAAAACTATTCTCCCTTAAAAAAATATCCCCGGCAGGTTTTACAAAAAGATTATACACTGCTGAGGGAGATACTGCAAAAAAAACATCCCGGCATTTACTGGTACACATCCAGAGACAGCATGAATATGTATTTTAAAAAATACTATGATGCCATTACCGACAGTATGACGGAGCAGCAGTTTACCTGGCATGTGCTGGCGCCGCTGGTAGATAAAATTCATTGCGGCCACACCAGTGTGGGCAGCAGCAAGGCTTACCGCAAATGGGCAAGCGGAAAACAACTGCCTTCTTTTCCGTTATATTTTAAAGTATGGAACGATACCATGGCAGTATCGGCTAACCTTAACCGTAAGGATAGTATTTTTAAAAGGGGCACACTTGTTACTGCTGTAAATGGTGTAAGCAATGCTGCACAGATAAAAAAAATGTTTGACTACCTGCCCGAAGATGGCTATGCCAATAACATAAACTTTATAAGGCTTAGCGGAAACTTTCCTTATTATCATCGCAATATTTATGGCCTTAGTAAAAAATACCGGGTTACTTATTTAGACAGTACCGGTATACAAAAACATGCGGAGCTTCCTTTATTTACACCGGCAAAAGACAGCACAAAAAAAACAACATCAAAAGAAAAAAAACTGGCACCTTCCAAAATAAAAATAAATAAAATGCTGTTTTACAGACAGCTGGTTACAGACAGCTCCGGGCTAATGGCCACCATTACTCTAAATACTTTCAGCAAAGGAAGACTACGGTATTTTTTTAGAAAATCTTTTAAGGAGCTGCGCCAAAAAAATATAAAAAACCTGGTACTGGATATTCGCAGCAACGGTGGTGGAAAAGTAAATTCATCTACACTGCTTACCAAATACATTTCCCGTACTCCCTTTAAAGTGGCCGATTCTGCCTATGCCGTAAGCAAAGGCCTGGGGAGGTACAGCTGGTATATAAAAGGTGGCTGGTTAAATAATATTGAACTGTTTTTTATAAGCCGTAAAAGAAAAGATGGAAAATATCACCTGGGGCTTATGGAAAAAAAACTATACAAACCCAAAACAAACAATCATTATAATGGCAATGTATATGTGCTTGTAAACGGGCCTACTTTTTCTGCAGCCACTATTTTTTGCAATGCAGTAAAGGGCCAGCCAGGCATTACACTTTTGGGAGAAGAAACCGGTGGTGGCTGGCATGGCAACAGCGGTATCATGATACCGGATATTAAACTGCCACATACCAAAACACGGGTAAGGCTTCCATTATTCAGGATTGTACAATATAACCATGTGCCCAAAACCGGCAGTGGTATTGTTCCGGATATTTATGTGGGCACCAGTTACGATGCACTTTTAAAAGGGATAGATTATAAGATGAAGGTTGTGAGGGAGATGATTTTTAATAGTCGGTAGTCGGTAGTCGGGAGTCGGTCGGTAGTCAATTGGCAGTGGTCAATGGTCAATCAATTGCCGTTGACTTAAGATATGGAAAGAAATAATGCTCAATATTCAATGCTCAACAAAAAATTTTCAATGAAAATGCACCTGCCTTTTATAATTGAAAATT
>JAYVGA010000504.1:0-5328 GCA_043772635.1 Chitinophagaceae bacterium | reverse complement strand
CAGGTTTGGGCTGTATGATATGATTATGCTTAAAGACAATCATATTGATTATTGTGGAGGAATTAAAAATGCAGTTGAAAAAGCATATGCTTACGTGCAAACTAAAAAACCAGGATTAAAAATTGAGGTAGAAACAAGAAGCCTGCAGGATGTAGAAACTGTAATGCAAACCGGAAAAATTAATCGTATTATGCTGGATAACTTTACACCGGAACAGATTGCAGAAGCATTAAAACTCATCAACAAAAAATATGAAACAGAGGCAAGTGGTGGTATTAATTATGATAATTTAGAAAGTTTTGCTGCCACCGGGGTAGATTATATATCCAGCGGTGCAATCATTCACCAGGCGGCAAGTGTAGATCTTAGTTTAAAAGCAGTTATCCTTTAAAACCTATACATGGCAAAAAATAAACCTGGCCTTTCAGGCGTTATTTATTCAACAGATCCCGGTTTTAAATACCAGCAGGAAGAGAAGGCGGAAAAAGAGACACCTGCTCCTGCATTGCAACCTTTAAAAATAAAACTGGAAACCAAACAAAGAGCAGGTAAAGCTGTTACAGTAATTTTAGGATTTTTGGGTACTTCCGCCGATGCAGATGAACTTGGAAAAAAGTTAAAATCTTTTTGTGGCACAGGAGGATCTGTAAAAGAAGGAGAAATATTGGTGCAGGGAGATAACCGGGATAAAGTGCTGGCATGGCTGCAAAAAAATGGTTACCGGCTGGCAAAAAAAATATGATGCAATCTGCCATTGTATTATTAATTAACTTAGAGCAAACACATTGTATGACAAGTAAAATATCCGGGGGAGTAAAAGTAAGTGTAGAAACATTTTATCAGCCGGAATTTAGCAATCCGCTGAACAGCGAATTTATGTTTGCATACCGCATTACTATAGAGAACAATAATATATTTCCTGTAAAACTCCTTAGCCGTCACTGGCATATTTTTGACAGTAATGGCAGCATGAAAGAGGTAGAAGGCGAAGGAGTAGTAGGAGAGCAGCCCCGCATTGCTCCTGCAGAACAATACCAGTACATGAGTGGATGTAACCTGAGAAGCGAAATAGGAAGAATGCACGGTACCTATCTTATGGAGAATCTTAATACTCATAAATCGTTTAGGGTAACCATACCCACTTTTGAAATGCAGGTACCTTTTAAGATGAATTAACAGCCTTTTTTGTTATCAATATTATTTACACGAAATTATCTCTTATTAGTACAGATTTTATGCCTATATTGCCAAGGTCATAAAAATATGACACCTAACAATAACCAGCAACATTTCCTATGTCAAAAATCATTTTCAACAATAAGAATAATGAATTTTATCAAAGCCTTAAACTGGCAGTAGATAATTACTTTACCAATAAAAATATTGCAAGAACAGGGGACTGGAGATTATTTTCCAAAACTATCATTCTCATTGGTTCAGCTATAGCTGTTTATTTAGTTGTAATGATGGTTAATATTGGTGCACTCCCTGCAATAATACTGGCTGCATTATTTGGGTTTTTAGCGGCAAGCATTGGTTTTAGTGTAATGCACGATGCCAATCACGGGAGTTACAGCCCCAACACAACATTCAACGATTTTTTAGGACTTTCTGCCAATGCACTTGGTGCCAGCTCTTTTTTCTGGAAACAGAAACATAATATTATTCATCATACCTATACCAACGTAGATGGTATTGATGACGATATTGCAAAGAGCCCTATCATCCGCCAGTGCGAATCTCAAAAATGGGTGCCTGCTCATAAAATACAGCATTTATACCTTGTGCCTGTATATGCTTTATCATCTATCTTCTGGATTGTATTTATGGACTTTACAAAATATTTCAGCAGAAAAATTTATACAACCGAGGCATGGAAATTAAATACCAAAAACCATATTATTTTTTGGGGAACTAAAATATGGTATGCAACAATTTTTATAGCCATTCCGGTTTACGTTTGGGGATGGCTGGGATGGATAGCAGGATTTATGGCCATGAATATTGCCATGGGTCTTACACTTTCTCTCGTTTTCCAATTGGCGCATGTACTGGAGAATACAGAGTTTGAACATATTCCCTTAGATACTACTAAACATATTGAAACTGCCTGGGCCGAACACCAGCTTAAAACAACTTCTAATTTTGCCATGGGCAATAAAATAATTTCCTGGTTTGTTGGTGGCCTTAATTACCAGGTAGAGCATCATCTTTTTCCTAAAGTAAGCCATGTACATTACCCGGCCATCAGCAAAATAGTGCAGGAAAAATGCAAAGAATTTAATATGCCCTATAACCAATATCCTACCATGAGCCAGGCACTTGCTTCTCATTTTAGAATGATGAAACAACTGGGTGTAAAACCTGCTGCAGCGGTAGTTCAAACGCATGCCCAGGCTGCTGCTTAAATGTTATGGTTTGTATTTTGCCTTTTCAAAAATAGTTTCGGCATTGGTATTCATCAAAGCATCCAAACCTGTTTCCGGAAATTTATTCATATACTTTTTTACAATCTGCCACCCGCAGAAGGAGCCGATATTTCCGGGAGAAGCTTCGCCCAGTTCTGGTGTTTTTGGGCCTTCGCCAATATAGTTTTTAATAATACTGTTATCTATAGATTGTAAAATATTGTTCTGCACAAAAAGATCCCAGATATAAGCTTCTCTTTCCAGGCTTTCCTTTAATTGTTTTTCTGTATATCCTATCAGCTCATGCTCTTTTGCAAAGGGTACCAGTTTTTGTAAAAGATACAAACGCTTTCCTTTTTCTACCATTTGCACTACCAGGCTTTTGTCTTCAATTTTTTCCGGATACATATCCCCTGCAATATTTTTCATACAGTTAATGGCAATATAATCCGGGGTAAAACGGTTGCCGATATAATCAGGGTAAGTTGTTCTTACCAGCTCTGATTTGTACATGCTAAAATTGCTGCCCAGGTGCTGGTGCAGGCCCACAATAAAGGCATCAGCATCCAATATATCGCCATAGCCATCCATGGGGCCTATGTAAGTAATTATTTTTTTTGGCGCCGGGTATTTTGGAAAATAATGGTGCAGGTATTGTACACTTTTTTTAATTTGTTTTTCGTAGGGAGAAAAATCGGCAAATACTTTTTGCGAAGAATCATACACATTGCGGTAGGCGCTCATGAAACTTTTTATATACGCAATGGCAGTATCTGCAGGCCATTTGGGATCTGTATTTAAAATAGTAGTAATAAAATTTTCTCCAAAGGCAGGATATTTTGCTATCACTTTATCTAATTGTTCCTGTAGATGCAGGGTATCTATTGCAAAAAAATCTTTTTCAAAACGGTTTACCGTTAACTCAATTTTAATATCAGATACATCAGGAGTTTTGCTGCTGTTTTTGCAACCACAAAAAAATGAACTCAAAAAAATAAACATAAATAAAAATCTCATACTAAAAATGCTTTTGAATATTTAACTTTACCAGCCAGTTTAAAAACATGAAGTTAAGCTGCTTTAAGCTTTTGAATTATGAAAATATTTTTAGCTCAGCAAAATTATCATATTGGCAATTTTGAAAGTAATACTCAAAAAATAATAGCTGCAATACAGGAAGCAAAAAAACAGGGCTGCGATCTTGTGGTATTCAGCGAGCTGAGTATATGCGGTTATCCTCCCCGGGATTTTTTATATTTTAAAGACTTTATAAATAAATGTTACCATGCAATTGATGTAATTAAAAATTATGCTGATGGTATAGCTGTGCTGGTGGGTGCACCACACCGCAATGCTATGACAGAAGGTAAGGATTTGCATAATGCTGCATGGTTTCTTGCAGATAAAGATGTGCAGCAGGTAATACATAAAACCTGCCTGCCCACTTACGATGTGTTTGATGAGAACCGTTATTTTGAACCTGCCAGCCAATGGAACGTGGTAGAGTTTAAAGGAAAAAAACTGGCTATAACCATTTGCGAAGATATCTGGAACCTGGGCAGCAACCCACTCTACCGCTATTGTCCCATGGATATACTCATGAATTCAAAGCCTGATGTAATGATTAATTTATCAGCATCGCCTTTTGACTATACACACAATGCCGACAGGCAGGCTGCCGTAAAAGCCAATGTGCTTAAATACGGACTGCCCATGTTTTATTGCAATGGAGTGGGCAGTCAAACAGAAATTGTGTTTGATGGCACATCGTTGGTGTTTGATAAAAACGCCAATCTATGCGGTAAGCTGGCCAGTTTTAAAGAAGACGGAAAAGCATTTGTATTAAATGAAGATGGAACAATAGAAGGAAATATTATTGAAGCTGCCAACAAGTTACCAGATGAAGAATCAAATCCAATAAACCTGGAAGCTGCTTTAAATATTGAAGAAGTATACAACGCACTGATAATGGGCATTGGTGATTACTTTAAAAAAATGGGATTTACAAAAGCCATACTTGGAAGCAGTGGCGGTATAGATAGTGCGGTAACGCTTGCGCTGGCCTGCCAGGCCCTGGGAAACGAAAATGTAAAGGCAGTACTAATGCCTTCAGAATATTCTACCGGGCATTCTGTTAGCGATGCCGAACATTTGAGCAACAATTTAAACAACCCTTACGAAATTATCCCTATCAGCAATATTTACAATAGTTTTTTAAATGAACTGCAAACCATATTTGCCGGCTTACCCTTTAGCATTGCCGAAGAAAATATTCAGAGCCGCACAAGAGGAAACCTGCTCATGGCCATTGCCAATAAATTCGGATATATACTTTTAAATACCTCCAATAAAAGTGAGCTGGCCACAGGTTATGGCACCCTCTATGGCGATATGGCCGGAGGCCTTGGCGTGCTGGGCGATTGTTATAAACTGCAGGTATATGAACTGGCAAAATACATAAACAGAAACGGTGAGATTATTCCACATAACATTATTACAAAACCACCCAGTGCAGAGCTTAGGCCGGGACAGAAAGACAGCGACAGCTTACCGGAATATGATGTATTGGATAAATTATTATACCAGTACATAGAGCAGTGCAAAGGGCCGGATGAAATAAAAGCCCTGGGCTTTGATGCAGCCCTTGTGGACAGGGTTTTAAAAATGGTAAATGTAAATGAGTATAAACGTAACCAGTTTTGCCCTATCATAAGAGTTTCTCCAAAAGCTTTTGGTGTGGGCAGGAGGGTGCCTATTGTGGGGAAGTATCTTGGTTAAGTGAATGGTGAATGGTGAAAGTCAATAGTGAACGGCGAATCAATGCCGTTGACTTAAGATATGGAAAGAAATAATGCTCAATATTCAATGCTCAACAAAAAATTTTCAATGAAAATGCACCTGCCTTTTATAATTGAAAATT
>JAYVGA010000503.1:0-4924 GCA_043772635.1 Chitinophagaceae bacterium | reverse complement strand
CGCAGTTACAACCATTCAGCATTATGGGCAAAGTGTAAATACAGACAGGCAAAATGATCCTCATGTACATGCCACCGTTTTATCGCCCGACACTAAATTTCTTTTTGTGCCCGACCTTGGTATTGATAAACTAATGGTTTACCGTTTTAATAAAGTCAATGGCAATCTTACCGAAGCTACTACCCCATTTGTAATGACAAAGGCGGGCAGTGGCCCAAGGCATTTTGTTTTTCATCCCAATAAAAAATATGCTTACCTCGCAGAAGAACTTACCGGCAGTATTTCTGCGTACCGTTATATAACTGGTGAGGGGCAACTGGAACTATTACAAAATATTTCTGCGCTTCCGCCAGATTATATGGGGCCCGCAGGCAGTGCAGATATTCATGTATCGCCGGATGGGAATTTTTTATACAGCTCCAACCGTGGAGAATCTAATACCATTGCCATTTTCAGCATCAATAAAAAAACCGGGCAATTAACCTTTGTTGCCCATCAATCTACTTTAGGTAAAACACCCCGCAATTTTAATTTTGACCCCGCTGGGAATTTTTTATTGGTAGCTAACCAAAATAGCGATGATATTGTAATTTTTAAAATAAATAAACAAACAGGATTACTTACAGATACCGGGAAAAGATTAGCCATTAGTAAACCGGTTTGTATAAAATGGATGGGAAAAAATTGAGAAAAGAAATTAGCTAAAATAAAAAAAGGAAGAATTTTTTTGAATGAATCCATTGCTTAATAAAATCCCGGCTACTGTTATAGCCGGGATTTTTATTAAAAGAAAAAAGGGATTATTTTATTTTGTTTCCAGTAATTTAAAAAACTGATCCAGTTGTGGCAATATTACAATTCTTGTGCGGCGGTTGGCTGCTCTTCCTTCGGCCGTTCTGTTTTCTGCAATGGGATTGTATTCGCCCCTTCCAGCAGCAGCCATTTTTGCCGGGTTTAAACCATACTGGTCTTTTAAAACCCTTACAACTGTTGTAGCTCTTTTTACACTCAGGTCCCAGTATCCAGTATATCATTACCTGCTTTATAAGCCACATTATCTGTGTGGCCTTCTACCATAAATTCAATATCGGGCTGGTTCTTAAGCACCGTTGCTACTTTGCCTAAAACTTCGTTAGCTCTACTGGTAATATCATAGCTGCCACTTTTAAAAAGCATCTTATCCGATATGTCAATATACACTACACCCTTATCTACTTTTATATTAATGTCCTTATCATCCAGGTTACCAATAGCGCCTTTCAAATTCATAACCAATGCCATATTTAAAGAATCTTTGCGGTTTATGGCAGTCTGCAGGTTTTGTATATAAGAATCTTTAGCTCCAATATTATCCAAAGATTTTTTAATACTTTCAGCCTGTGAGCTTGAAATAACCGACAGGTTTTCCAGTTGTTTTAAAGCCTGGTTATTGTTATCCTTTAAAAAAGCATTTTCTTTTTTCATGCTTTCCATTTCAGATTCAAGCAAAGCTTTTTTGCGCATATTTTCTGCACTCAGATCATTGCAGTCTTTTAACTGACTCTGCAAATTATTGTATTCGCCCTGCAGGGTTTCATATCTAACCTTTTCTGTCTTCATTAATTTTTTACTTACGCAGGAGCTAAAAATAATGGCAGATGCTATTATTGCGGCCGTAATACTTTTCCATTTCATAATTATTATGTTTTAAGTGTAATGCAAAATTAATTTAATGCAGCGTCTATTATTTATAAATTATAAGCGCTGCGGCTAAAATTTATTTAACGAATATAATTTTTTAATTATAAAACAAACATCTTATAAAAAGAATATTATTGTGTTACAAAAAGGCCCGCAGGTAGCGGGCCTTCTTGTTTATTTAATGCTGCAAATAATATAATGCTCGTATAATATTGTTTTGTTTATTGCAAAGGAAAATTTTGAAATGCTATCCACCTTATACAAAAAGTGCAGCACAGGTATTGACCATTCACCATTTATCATTCACAATTTCCCCCTTAGTTCTTTCTTTTAAAAACCGTTCCATCCGGCAATATTTTAAGCTTTGCTTTTTCCTCGCCTTTTTTTAATTCTATTTCGTACATATCCATATCCTTATCGTTTTCTTTATCAATTTCTACGATGGTGTAACCAGGGTATTGATCTTTAATAGTTTTATTTACTGCTGCAGTAAGATTAGGATTGCCGGTAATTCTTGTGGAGGTTTTTACCCAGTTTCCCGTGTTATTGTACCACGATGTATAATCTGCCCCATCATTATAATACCTCACATGGTAATAAGTATCATCCATATCCACCTCATCAGACTCTACAGGTTCATATTTTACCCATACCACTTTATCGGCTTTAGGGTATTTTTTGGTAAAGGATAAACGAACCGAATCTGGTACGGCTTCCGTAGAAATTACCGTTGTTTTCCCTTCTGTTTCTGCAGTTTTAATAACGGTTGTAATAGGCACATCACTGGGTGTTTCTACAGTTACGTTATTTTTTTTATCGTTATTACAGGCAGCAATTATTGTTATAGAAGCTGCTATTAAAGGCAAAAAGATTTTTATTCGCATAATTAAAGTTTTCTTTTCTACTCAGAAGAATCGTGCCAGTGAATAAAGATTTTTTACAGTATAAAAATAGAGATGTGTTGTTTGCTGATTTCTAATAGGTTTAATTTTCAATTGTACAAATGGATTAAAATTTTTTTATTAAACTATTTCTTTAAACTATTTCTTATCCAAAAAAATGAAATAAAAAAGAGGAGAGCCTTAATATTTATTTTTTTCCCAGGAGCCTTCCTGAAAAATAATTGTAAAATGTAATTTTTATAAAAATAGGATGAGCGAAAATGCAGCTTAATGTATAAATATTTTTTAACAGGCAACCTTATCTTCCTGGTATCGTACTAATAGTTAATGATTGGATGAAATATAAAATCATCTGGATAATCATTAAACATTTTTAAATCTAAAATAATTTTTTATGAAAAATTTATTGCAGCTATTTGCTGTTACAGCATTGTCTATTGGTGCCTTATCCTGTTCTAAAGATGATACACCAGCACCAAACCCTAATGTAACTTTTCTTGCCACTATTAATGGAGCTTCGGAAGTTCCGGCTAATGCATCTACCGCTACAGGAACGGCCACAGCCACTTTTAATAAGGATACTAAAATTTTAACCCTTAACGTAAATTACACAGGCCTTACGGTTACCAATGCACATATTCATAAAGCAGCAGTTGGAGTTTCGGGTGGTGTAATTTTTCCTATTGCAGGTCCTTATGCTTCGCCACTAAGTTTAACTACTGTAGCATTGGATGCTACCCAGGAAGCAGATCTTAATGCTAATCTTTATTATGTAAATCTGCACACAGCTGCAAATCCCGGTGGTGAAATAAGAGGGCAACTTCTTAAACAATAAACGTAAAAATAATTTTAAAAAATAAGTTGCCAATGTGCAGCTTATTTTTTTTGAAAAAAATTTTACATTTTTTGCTGTTTATAATACTGACAGTTTTTATTAAAAAAAGTTGCAAAAATAATTTCATCTGCAACAAATAAAATCAAAAGAAATTCATGGCTAAAATTCTTATTTTAAACTCTTAATAACGTTGAAGCTGTCTAAAAATAAAATTTTCATTTACCATGTAACCTTAAGTAAGCCGTTCGTGGGACACGAACGGCGGCGACCCGCCGTGGCCGCTGGGGACAGCGGCCACTTTTAGCCCAATAAGAAATTCATACAATCATTTTTAGACAACTTGTTAGTGCATAGTAAATAAAAAAGAGCCATACAATTTGTACAGCTCTTTTTTATAAGAAAAGAATGTGAAAAATTATTCTACTGTAAAAGCAATATTATTATCACCCCACAATAAAGTTACCATCCCGTTTTTATCAATAGTAAAAGTCATTTTTTCTGCAAATGCAGTTGCTTTTTGTGGCTTTGCAGAAATGCGCAAAGCATCATCAGCTTCTTTGTAATCATAAGCGCCCCACTGCTTACTGGTCTTGTTAAAAATAATAGTCCAGCTATCTTTACCCGAAATGGAGAATAATGCATATTTGCCTGCAGGCAATTCTTTACCGTTAATTTTTACTGCTTTATTTGTTTCAAACACAGTTGCCTCGTTGGCTCCTGTGCGCCATACTTCTCCATCTTTTGGCTCCAGGTCTTTACCAATAGTTCTTCCTTTTACAGAAGGCTGGCTGTAATCTATACTTATCTGTGCACCAGAAGCAAGAGTTTGTTTTACCATTGCCGGCGGACTGGGCCTTTTACTTTTATCGTCCTGTGCTTTACAGGAAATGCCTATGCTCAGGCAGCTTACGAGCAATGCTAAGGAAAGAATGTTTTTCATACTTTATTTTTTTAGGTGAAAAGAAAATACAATGTATAGTTTTTAATTTTATCAGGTAATAACAAAATGACTAACGGCGCAATATATGTACCATCTTTTTATGCAAATGCTTTTAATAATTAATAATTATTAATTATTAATTATTTCTACCACCCATTGCCCATTGCTTATTTGCCCATTGCCAATTGCAAATTGCCCTCTAATAATCTATCACCTGTTCTTCCATCACCGGCAATTCTCTCCAACCGTATTGCTGGTTGCGCAGCTGTGGTTCAAACCCTGCTTCTCTAATGGCATCCTGTATAGTGTTGCTGGTAAAACGGTGAGGTGCACCGGCAGCGCTTACTACATTTTCTTCAATCATAATACTGCCAAAATCGTTGGCCCCTCCGTTCAGGCAAAGCTGCGCTACCTGTTTACCTACAGTGAGCCAGCTTGCCTGTATGTTAAGTATATTGGGCAGCATAATGCGGCTCATAGCAATCATGCGCATATACTCTTCGGGCGTGGTAAGATTGTGCACGCCTCTTATTTTTGCAAGCAGGGTATCTGCATCCTGAAAAGTCC
>JAYVGA010000502.1:0-3313 GCA_043772635.1 Chitinophagaceae bacterium | reverse complement strand
GCATTTTTATATTTCTCCATAATAATTTTTCTTTTCAGCGAAAGCTTGGGTGTCATTTCGCCAGTATCTACACTCCACTCATTAGGCAGTAATTCAAATTTTTTAATCTGCTCCACATGATTAAAAAATTTATTGAATGATTCTATCAGTTCCCGGTACAAAGCCAGTACCTTAGGATGATTAATGGCATCCTCTGTAGTGGTAAATGCAATTCCTTTTTGCTGCATCCATTCTTTAAGATTGGGCAGCGAGGGAACAATGAGAGCTCCTACAAATTTTTGATCGGCACCTACAATAATAATCTGTTCTACAAAAGGTGACTCTTTCATTTTATTTTCTATGGGCTGTGGTGCCACATATTTTCCGCCACTGGTTTTAAAGAGTTCTTTTTTTCTGTCGGTAATTTTTAAATATTTGCCATCTTCAAGCACACCAATATCACCAGTGTGCAGCCAGCCATCAATAATAGTTTCTGCAGTTAGTTCCGGTTGTTTGTAATAGCCCATCATTACACTGGGGCCTTTTACACAAATCTCTCCATCCGGTTGCAGCTTCACTTCCTGGCCCTGGATTACTAAGCCCACAGTGCCAAATTTAGTACCGCCTTCAAACTGGCAGTTTACACTAATTACCGGGCTGTTTTCCGTAGGTCCGTATCCTTCATAAATAGGCACCTGCGCAGCAGTAAATATCCTGAGCAGTCTTACCTGGCAGGCAGCACCACCGGTTACAATGCATTGCACATTGCCACCCAATGCATCCCGCCATTTATTAAAAATTATTTTGTTGGCCAGGGCCAACTGCATGCGGTAGGCAAGGCTTCCTTTATTTATGGCATCATATTGCTCGCCCAATGCTACCGCCCAGTAAAAAACTTTTTTCTTTATGCCGGTTAGTTCAGCACCTTTGGTCATTATGCGCTCATATACTTTTTCCAGAAGCCGGGGCACGGTAGAAAAAATAGTTGGTTTTACTTCTTTCAAATTTTCGCCAATGGTTTCCATACTCTCTGCATAATAAATAGAAATGCCGCTGTGCAGATAGATGTAAGAAACCATGCGTTCAAAAATATGATTCAGTGGCAAAAAACTTAAAGCTCTTGCGCTTGTATTTTCATTAAAAGGGAAAGTTTTTACTGAGTTTAGTACATTGCTCACCAGGTTTCGGTGGCTAAGCATTACACCTTTTGGTTTGCCTGTGGTGCCCGAAGTATAAATGATAGTAGCACAATGAGGGGCCTGGATTGTTTTCTTAATCGCTTCTACCTTATCAAGTTCTGCAGCATCAATATTTTCGGTAATTTTTTCCCAATGGTCTGCTCCTTCCATTTTATCAAAACTAAAAATGCCAATTAGAGAGGGTACTCTTTCCCTGATATTATTTACTTTTTGCAAAATATCTTCACCGGTAATAAAAACATATTTAATGCTGGCATCGTTAAAAATATATTCAATCTCGTTAATATTTGTGGTGGGATAAATTGGGCACAAAATAATACCTGCCTGCTGACAGGCAAGGTCCAGTATAAGCCACTCCGGCCTGTTTTTGCTAATGATGGCAATCTTATCCTGGTTTTCTACAAGCATATCTTTTCCGCTCAATCCTATTTTTAAAAGAGCTGCACATAACCGGGTTGCCCTGTTGGCTACCTGCTGTGTAGATATAGGCTCGTAGGTACCGTGTACTTTACCGGCAAGCATATCCGGTTTGGGAAAATTTTCCAACTGGTAATATAAAAAATCAAAAATCCTGGATTGATCGTTCATGGTCATTGTTTCAAAGTTTTGGTGATGCAATATATGCTGATGAAACAAAACCTTTCAGCTATTTTACATTTGGCAACTTCTAAGATAATAAAAAAAGCCATCCCAATGAAGGGAAGGCTTTTTTTAAACCAAACAAAAACAAATTATTTTTTGGTAGCAGAAATAGAAAATTTAATATTCACTTCTTTGCTTATAATCCAATCCTGTGGATTCTCCGGGCCTTTATAGTTCATTCCCCACAATGTTCTGTCTATATTAAAATCGGCAAAAGCGGCGGCACTGTTACCATCTACCGTAATTTTTGCAGGAAAAGAAATATTTTTGGTGCTGTCTTTTAATGTAAGATTCCCTTTTATAAGATGATTAGCATCTTTAAGAACAGAACTGCTGTCGGCTACATAAGGTTCTACAGAAGTAATAACAAATTTTGCTGTGGGATATTTTGCTACATCAAAAAAATCAGGGCTTTTAAGATGGCCTTCCAGTTTGCCCTTGTTCTCTGCATCTGTTGCCATATCATGGTTAACCAGAGATTTAATATCAATTGTAAAATTACCTCCTGTTAATGTATTGTCCTTTACTAATAATGAACCCTCACTTACATTAAAAATACCATTGTGTTTGCCGGTTGGTTTAAAACCAGTCCAGGTTATAGTTGTGGTAGAGTCTAAAGTATAAGCAGAACCTTCGGCGGCTTTAACTTCCTGTGTTTCTGTTGTAGTTGCTTTTCCAGCATCCGAAGAATTGTTACAGGCAGCCAGTAATGCTGCTGCTGAAAATAATAAGGTGATTTTTTTCATTGTTTGTTTTTTAATTAGAATGCAAACATAAGACCTTTTTTCTAATTAATGTTTAAACATTGAAAAATAATTATCATTTGTAATATTCTCCAGCGGGTATTTTAAAGATGCGCCCTTTTTGAAAATTTAGAAATTCGTTGTAAGCACTGCTGTTATTATTTACCCAGTTTTGAAAACCACTCAGGTTTTGGGCACTGCCAAACAGCCATTGGTTATAAGCGTCAAATAATCCTTCTCTCAATAATTGCTGATGATGGGCAAAGAGCCGGTACTTGAATGCCGGTGCTGCTTCCCCAAACCAGTTGAGAATAAAACGGGTTCTTATCATAGTAAGGGTTTCTGTATTAATGCCCGCAGCAGCTATCCCGGACTGTGCATTCATATATTTTAAAAATGCTTTTACAAATGGGCTTTTGTCTTTATTATTAATTTCAAGGTTGGCCTCGCTAAAAAGTTTTTTATATCCATCCAGTAATAGATTTTTTATTTCAGGAGCCGAACTGCTCAGGGGCTCCATATTTATAAAAATTTCACCGTATAAAAGCGACCATACTTTATCTGTAGTTAAATAATAATATTTTGCTGCATTGTAATAATTTCTGCTGTAGGATGGATCTGTTTCAATTCCTTTTTCCCATTGTTTAATGGCTTCAAAGTTTTGCTGCTGCCACTGCAGCTCACCCAGTTCATTGTAGAGTGGCCCGCTTTCTGGAAATTTCTTCAACCCTTTTTTATACATTTTTTCGC
>JAYVGA010000501.1:0-11972 GCA_043772635.1 Chitinophagaceae bacterium | reverse complement strand
CAAGTGTTCTGCCAGCCGGAAAAAAATAAAAATAATCATATACTTCATAGCGCCCGGTGTTTGCAGCAGTTTTACAAACTGGTCTGTTTCATCTGTAGTGCCCGATGTATTCTGTATGGAGATATGAATTTTTTTTTCTACAGGATAAATTTTATCAATGCTGTTATTATACACCCACAACATGGCTTCTACGGTATAGGGGCAAAGAATCCTGTACTGCCAGGGATTATAATATTCTGACCGCTGTTCTATTATGGCCCGGTGTCTCTCGTAAGTTAATAACCCATTACTGTAATAAAAATTGCGGTACACAGGATACACAGCCAGCAGCACAAAACAAAAACATAAAAACCAGGTTGCTGTACGGTTATTTTTTTGCAACGATGGTATAGTGTGGGTAAACATACATAGTTCTTTTTTCTTGTTCAATGATATCAAGGCCATTTTTAATTAAAAGATTTGTTGCTGTTTCCATACTCATTTCGTTTCCAATTTCCCCGGCAAAAATCATATCGTGCAGTTTATTAAAATACAGCAGCGGACTGGCGGCATTAATATCTTTTAAAACCAGCCTTGCACCCGGCTTTAAAATAATGGAGAGGTTCCGTATAAAATCTTCCTGGTTTTTTTTGGGCACATGGTGCAAAACATCTATCAAAAAAATAATATCCATTTCTGCCAGTTCAGCCGGAAAATTGCTGCCATCATATTCTTCAAAATTATAACTGCCTCTGGGCCGGGTGCTAAAAAGTTTAAAAGCATTGCCTATTAATTTTTTGCTTATCTCAATGCCATATAAATAGGAGGGTTGGGCAAATTCGGAAAGTAACAACAGGAACTGCCCCGAGCCACAGCCTACATCTCCTGCTTTTTCCCCTGGCTTTACCTTTTGTATAAGGCTTATAAAGGGGCAGATAAGAGACCGGTATTTTATTTTTAAACTGTCTAAAAAGCCTGCGCCTTTAAAGCTTTTTTTGAGAAACCGGATAATAGCAGGGTTAGATAATTCTGTTTGCATGAATGTTGGTAGCTGGGTTAGTCAGGTTTTAAAAATGCTAAAGTAAAAAATTAAACCTTCAATTCAATATGCCGGGGTTTATTGTTGGTAAATTACCTGCAACTTATATGTTATAATGTGACTCTATTAAAAATACATTGCTTTATTATTGTGCACGCTCTTGTACCGGAGCAACTTTTTTTGGTAAAAATGCAAACTTATCTTTTAATTTTAAAAAGGGTGCTTCAAAAAAACGGTAACTAAATAAAGCAACGGCAATGGTAATTATAAGCGACAAAGCAGGCTCAAGCAATACCGCCTGCCATAACTTATTATTTAAACCTGCCAGTTTAGTGAGTCCAAGCACAGCAGAAATGATGATAAAATGAAGACAGTACAACCCATACGTTACCAAACCCAATCTGCTGGCCAGTTTAAAATTACCCATCTTATAAAAGGAATATTTTGCAAAACATTGTTCCAGTATTATAAGCAGCATGATAAGCGATATAAACAACCTTTCAAAAACCCTTAACCAATAACTGTTCAGTAAAAATTCATCTCTAAACAGAAAAACAAAAATAAAAGCAGCGTAAACTAGAATAATAAAGTAACGGGGCATTATTTCTACATGTTTTTTAAAACCCGGAGATTGTAATATAAGCCATGCACCTAATCCGCCCAGGGCCATATCTCCAATGCACGACAGGGTATGCATTTCGTGCAGTATAGGTATATCATTTAATGCCCTGAAAATTATACTGCCTGTTAAGATAAGTGATAGTGGTATCCAGAATTTTTTTACAGGAAAAAAAGAAAGTATTACCGGCCATGCAAGGTAAAACTGTTCTTCAATAGCTACACTCCATAACACGCCAAGGCCGGTAGCATCGGGCAAACCTTTTTGTATATAATCAAAGTTGCTTATAAATGCTATGTAATACCAGGGGTTTGCTGTTTCATTAGGTACAGCTCCGGCAAGCATTTTTGTGTAGGGAAATATTACAAATCCATAAAACACACAGGCAAAATACAAGGGCCATATTCTTAATATACGCCGCATCCAAAAATGAGTGATATGTATAGCCGCAGTAGTTTTTTTTTCTTTTATAAGCAGGTAAGTAATAAGAAAGCCACTGAGCACAAAGAAAAAATTTACTCCAAGGAAGCCATTGCCAAATACTGTTTTCTTTAAAAATATAAATATCCCGGATGCTTCTATTGCTGCATTATTGGTATGAAAACCATGAAATAAGAACACCGATAAAAAACAGAAGAACCGCAATCCATCAAGGTTTGGGAAGTAGGATTTATTTGCAGCAGGCTTAGTACTCGTCATGGGTTAAATATAAGGAGCTTTTTAAAATTTAAAATTTCAAACGCTTTCTCCAAAAAAAATTTCTATTCTTTTGGTAGGAATAATAGTGGGAATGGTCTGATAATTGTTGTGTACAAAATGCGGGATTATTTGCAAAAAAACTATTTTCTTTTTAAAATAATTTTTATCACTAAATTATTTTAGCTGTATTTAGTTATTTTTGCCCCATCTCTGTACAATATCCTTTGGTAAAACATGGCTAATCTTTTAGCCATAAATAATATTTACAATTTACCTTAACCAAAGAAAGTATGAATCATTTACTACGCTTGTCAACAATCAGTAACCAATCAAAAAAAGAAACCTTCGCAAAACTAAACCTGGCTTTCTTTTCAATTGCTCTCCTCATTACATTTTTATTTTCGTCTTTTAAAAGCACCGCCCAGGCGGGCCAGGCACTTCAGTTTGATGGTACTGACGATTATGTAAGTCTTCCACTGGTAATAAACGGAGATTATACCAAAGAAGTATGGATTAATGCAGTATCCATAACTGCCTTCCCCAATATTTTATCGGGTACAGGTACTGCCTTGTATATTAACAATGGGCAGTTATCTGCAGGGCATGCGGGGAGCTTTAACCAGGTGCTCGATCCTGCCTCTATAAGTACCGGCACATGGTATCATGTAGCAGTAACGTATAGTGCAACCACCGGCGATATGAAACTGTACAAAAATGGCGTTCTTGTTAGCAGCGCAATTGCTCCTGCCTATACAGAAGCAATATTGCAGATTGGAAGATTTGCCGGAGCAAATTTCTTCTCCGGCACAATAGATGAAGTGCGTATATGGGATACTGAAAGAACATTGGCTCAAATTGTAGCCAGCAAAGATTGCGAGCTTACAGGAGATGAACCGGGTTTATTGGCTTATTATAATTTTAACCAGGGAGTTGCAGGTAGCCCAAATCCAGGCATCACAACCCTTACAAATAGCTACGATAATTGTATAACTTCTAATGGAACTTTAATAAATTTTGCACTAACAGGTGCTACATCTAACTGGGTGGCACCGGGGCCAACACTTAGCGGTACCTGTGCAAATTTATTTGCAAATATTAATGTAACAGGCAATGGTAACTGTATTACCACAGGAGATAATACACCATCCGCTACAGATAATACCAATTTTGGAGCTTATGCTGCAAGCCCAATTATTAAAACATTTACTATACAAAATACAGGTAATGCTGTTTTAAATATCAGCAGTGTAACTATCTCAGGTGCAAATGCCGCAGATTTTTCTGTAACAGCTGCACCCGCTGCTACAGTGGCTGCTGGCGGATCTACAACTTTTACGGTTAGTTTTTCTCCAACTGCTCCAAATGGTATTAAAAATGCAACCATAAATATTAACAACAGCGATGGAGACGAAGCAATATTTGTGTATGACATTACAGGTAATTTTGCCGGCCAGGGCCACTCATTATCTTTTGATGGTGTAAATGACAGGGTTGATTTACCATTTGTATTTAGCGGATCTTATACCAAAGAAGTATGGATAAATACCAGTACACTCTCAGGATTTCCAAATATATTATCAGGAAATACCACCTCGGGTACTGCTTTATTTTTAAACAATGGACAGTTAGCAGCAGGCCATGGTCCTGCATTTACCCAAACATTAGATCCTGTAGCGCTTACAGCCGGTACCTGGTACCATGTTGCGGTTACTTATAATGCCACAACTTCTGTAATGAATTTGTATAAAGATGGTATTTTAGTTAGCACCGCAGGAGCTGTTCCTGCTTATACAGAAACATTGCAGCAGATAGGAACTTTTGGTGGAGCCAATTTCTTTTTTGGAAATATTGATGAAGTGCGTTTTTGGAACGTAGAAAGAACCGGAGCAGAAATACTGGCTAATAAAAACTGTGAATTAAATGGTACAGAACCGGGATTGATAGCTTACTATAATTTTAACCAGGGAGCGGCAGGTGCAGATAATACTGGCCTTACCACTTTAAACGATCTTCATGGCAACTGCCCCTTAAATGGCACATTGGTAAACTTTGCGTTAAATGGAAGTACATCTAACTGGATAGCCCCAGGTGGTACACTCCCGGGTTCATGCACAGCACAGGTATCTAATATTTCTGTATCAGGTAATGCTTTATGTATAGAAATAGGGGATATAACGCCTGTTACTGCAGATAACACAGATTTTGGATCTATAAGTAATAACACCACTACTGACAGAACTTTTGTAATTACCAATAATGGTGGAGCAGTGCTCAACATTACTTCAGTTACCCTAACCGGGGTAAATGCATCTTCCTTTACAATATTTACTTCGCCAGCCAGCACAGTTTTGCCCGGCGGAACTACAAGTTTTGTGGTAAGGTTTGCACCTGCAACTATTGGTATTAAAAATGCTGCTGTTCAAATTAATAATAATGATGCAGATGAGGCTTCATACACTTTTAGTATAAGAGGAGAAAGTTTAACGGTAACTCCTGTAACACTTTTGTACTTTAAAGCAACTGCCGGCAATAAATTGGCTAAACTAATATGGGAAACTACAGCCGAAATAAACAACGCAGGTTTTGAAATACAACGTTCTGTAGGTAATACCAGCACATGGGAAACCATTGGTTATGTAAAGGGCAGTAATATATCTTCAGGAAGCAAATACAGCTTTAACGATCTTGCACCATTAAAGGGTATAAATGCTTACCGTTTGCAGCAGGTAGATATTGATGGCAGAAAAGCAGCCAGCCGTATTGAAGTGCTTAATTTTGCAGCAGATGCAGGTATAATTAACGTTTACCCAAATCCTGTAGCAGACAATTTAAACCTTGTGTTTAATGATCCAAAACTGCTGAACACCCAGGCAAAAATAAGCACAGCATCTGGTGCTGTTATTGCAAACATTACCTTAAAGAATTTACGCCAGCAGGTTAATATGTCTCACCTGGCTAAAGGATTATATTACATCAGCTTTAGTAATGGAACTGTGCTGCGCATTGTTAAACAATAATATTTTTATTCTTCCTTTTCTAAAAATCCCTCCGCTTTGGAGGGATTTTTTTGTATAATTTAAAAAATAATTTTAATAAAAAAAGAAGAAGTCTTAACTTTCAGAATATCGGGCAGGATAAACAGGTATAGCAGCATATTTTTATTTACGCAAAATTGATTTTATGATAACAGTAGCAGGAATTTTAAAAAGTAAACCGCAGGAAATTTTTTCAGTTACAGCATCTACTACCGTGTATGATGCCATAAAATTAATGGGCGAAAAAAATATTGGAGCTGTTCCGGTGGTGGAAAACAATTTGCTCTGCGGTATTTTTTCTGAAAGAGATTATGCCCGTAAAGTTATACTGCAAAACAGAACATCTCAGGATACACTGATAAGCGAAATAATGACGGCAGCAGTAATTACTGTGAGCCCCAATGATACTATAGATCATTGCATGGAAATTATGAGCACCAAAAAAATAAGGCACCTGCCCGTTTTGCAGGAAAACCAGTTAATAGGCATTATTTCTATTGGCGATGTGGTTACTGCCATAATTAATTCTCAGAAAGAAACCATTAATTATCTTCAAAGTTATATTTCACAATAAGGGCCTGTGTAAATCTTTATAAGAGCGGCACTTAAACATTCTGGTTTTATCTTCTATATTTATAAGTTTATTTTTTAATAATCTTAACAGCTTCTTGATCTGTTAAACGGGCCAATGGGGTTACATTTGTGTTCTGTTTAAACTGGTTATAATCCAATAAAAAACTATTTATAGCACAACATCTACGCTAATTCATTCGTTTTCTTTTTTTTATCTAAAATACCCCCGTAAGTATGATTAAACTCAGACGATATAGAATTTATATGTTTGCACTCACCCTTTTATTTGCTATGGTGCATATGCCTTGTGTAATTCCAGTTTCCAATGGTATGGGTATAAACAAGCTTGCATTTAAGCTAAAAGCAAGTAGTATTTCAGAAAATATAATATCTTCTGTAGAAATTATCTACGATAGCCTTCACCTCTCTACTGCAGGATTAAGCCAACCCGCTTTTGAATATGCAGTTAAAGGTTATGAATATTTAAAACAGCATGGAAAACTCCAAAATCAGCGGGTATTAACCATTATTGATTTTACCAGGCCTTCTTCTCAAAAAAGATTATTTATCCTTGACGTAGAAAATTATAAATTATTATTTAACACCTATGTAGCCCACGGACAAAATACAGGTAAAGAATTTGCCAACCGTTTTTCCAATAAACCTGATAGCTACCAAAGCAGCCTTGGGTTTTATAAAACTTCCGGCACGTATATGGGTAAAAACGGTTTTTCGCTTCAGTTAGATGGATTAGAATATGGCATTAACCACCTTGCAGAAGAAAGAGCAATTGTAATGCACGGAGCACCTTACGTGAGCGAAGGATTTATCCGCAGCCAGGGATATTTAGGCCGCAGCCATGGCTGCCCTGCAGTACCCGAAAAACTGAACAAACCCATTATAGAAAAAATTAAAAACGGCTCCTGCCTTTTTATTTACAGTAACGATAAAGTGTATCTTAACCGTTCCAGAATTTTGAACACCTGATTATCCGGGTTCTTACATAAAAACCGTTTCCTCCCTTCGATTTATTCCGGGGAGGATTTTTTTTATATATACCTCCTTTATTTTGTTGGCATAGAGTTATAACTTCACTCAAATTTTTTGTATGAGTCTTAGAGAACAATTAAAGGGTACTGGTGTAGCAGTGGTTACCCCTTTTACCATAGATAACAAAGTAGATATGGAAGCATTGGCCAGGCTGCTTGATTTTTTAATAAATGATGGTGTAGATTATATAGTAACAATGGGCACAACAGGCGAAACGCCGGTATTAAGTAAAGAAGAAAAAAAAGCTATTATAGAATTTACTTATCAGCACATTAACGGCAGGGTGCCCGTGGTGGTGGGCATTGGGGGTAATTGCACACAGGATGTAATAGATGATCTGCATTATTTTCCACTGCAGAAAGCCGTAGCAGTGTTAAGCGCCAGCCCCTATTATAACAAGCCCTCGCAGGAAGGTTTGTATGAGCATTACAAAGCTGTGGCTGCGGCTTCCCCGAGGCCGGTTATTTTGTATAATGTACCCGGCCGCACCGGTAAAAATATGACGGCTGCCACCACCCTTCGTTTGGCAAATAATGTTCCTAATATTGCAGGGATAAAAGAAGCCAGTGGCGATATGATGCAGTGTATGGAAATATTAAAAGACCGGCCCGAAAATTTTTTAGTAGTAAGCGGAGATGATGCATTGGCACTTCCTCAAATGGCCTGTGGCATGGATGGTATAATAAGTGTTGCTGCTAATTGTTTTCCAAAATTATTTTCTGATATGGTGAATTACTGCCTGCAAAATGATTTTGCCCATGCAAAAAAACTAAACGATAAAATGATAAAAGCCTATGCACTGTTATTTGCAGAAAATAATCCTGCAGGTGCCAAAGCATTTTTATTTGAAATGGGTATTATGCAAAATACCGTTCGTTTGCCGGTAGTTCCTTTAAGCAGCCAATTGCATGAGCAGGTAAAAGCCTACATCAAATCGCAACTTTGAAAGGTATAGTTATTTATATATTTAATTTTTTTGTCTGTAAAGGAATATTGATCTCTTCTATGGCCATGTTTACATTTACAGCATCGGCACAGTTTAAAATACAATTATTGGTAACCAGTAATGATACACTGCATACACAAGATCCTTTATTTGTGGCGGGCAATTTTAATAACTGGAACCCTGCAGACAACGCCTACACCCTGCGTAAAGAAAAAAACAGGTTTTCACTGGAGTTACAAAATTTAACTGCCGGTGTTTATCAATTTAAATTTACAAGAGGCAGCTGGCAAAAAGTGGCTTGCAGCAAACAGGGTGAAGATGTGGCCAACAATATAATTGTATTGTCTTCTGATACAACAGTGTATTATACCATAGAAGCCTGGAAAGATGATTTTGCAGCAGTAGAAAAAAAGCATACGGCTTCTTCTCACATAAAGTTAATAGACACTGCTTTTTTTATGCCTCAATTAAACAGGAGCCGGAAAATAATGCTTTACCTGCCGGAGGGATATGAAAAAACTACCAAACATTACCCCGTAATATATATGCAGGATGGACAGAATTTATTTGATGATTACACCGCCGGCTTTGGCGAGTGGGGAGTAGATGAATGCCTGGACTCTTTAATAAAAAAAGGGTCGCCTCCATGCATAGTGGTGGCTATTGATAACGGCCCAAAACGCCTTAACGAATACAATCCTTTTTATTTTGAACAATTTGGAAAAGGAGAAGGAGATGCCTATGTTGATTTTTTAGTAACCACTCTAAAACCTTTTATTGACAGGCGTTACAGAACCTTAACCGGCAAAGAAAACACCATCATTGCCGGTAGTTCTATGGGTGCACTTATTTCTTACTACGCCATTTTAAAATACCCCAATGTGTTTGGTAAGGCGGGTATTTTTTCTCCTGCATTCTGGACGGCGGCAGAAATAAAAACGATGACCGATTCTTTAGGTAAAAAAATAAATGGGATGTTGTTTTTTTATATGGGAGGCCTTGAAGGAGAAAAATACCTGGAGGACATGATGCAGGTATCCGACAAACTGGGCAGTACATCTTCTGCATTTATTTATACCGCCGTAGATGCAAACGGTTTGCATAATGAACAGGCCTGGCGTAAATGGTTTGCAGAATTTTATGAATGGATTACTGCAGATGGGTTTAACCATATTATCAAAACTTCCGATTAAATTCTATAACAAACCCCTTCCAGCGCCAGCTCTGTATTGGCAAAAACTTCTATCGTTTCTGCAAGAAAAATATCCAGCTCTTCATATTTTGATGAGAAATGGCCGATAAGTAATTTTTTTGCGCCGGCTTTTTGGGCAATGGCTGCTGCCTGTACCGTAGTGCTGTGAAAATGCTTTGCAGCCCTTTCGTGCAGGTCTTTAAGATAAGTGGTTTCATGATACAGCACATCTACATCCTGTACTTTATGGGCAATACTTTCGTCATAAACAGTATCTGCACAGTAGGCATAAGATTTTGCAGCAGATGTGGCATGGGTTAATTCCTCATTAGGAATGATGGTTCCTTTTTTTGTAACATAGTCAGCTCCTTTTTGAAGCGCCTCATAAAACGATGCTGGGATTTCGTAAGCTTTTACCCTTTCAGCATCAATGCTTCTCGGATTTTTTTTCTCCCTGAACAAAAAACCCCAGCAATCTATGCGGTGATTTACTTTAAAACATTCTACCGTAATTTTTTTCCCATCGTTAATCATACACTCTTCATCAAGCGTATAAAAATGCAGCCTGTATGGCAGTATGGTATCAGCAGCTTTTAACTGCAGATATATAATTTCTTTTAAAGGAGCAGGGGCATGCAGGAAAAGGTCGGCAGTGCGCCCTAATAAACCCATACTGCTTATCAAACCAATCAAACCAAAATAATGATCGCCGTGCATATGCGAAATAAAAATATGATTGATCTTGCTTCTTTTTACTTTGTACCGGGCAAGCTGCTGCTGGGTACCCTCGCCACAATCAATCAAAAAAGCTTCATCCTGGGTTTGTAAAACCTGGGCAGTAGGATTACGGCCAAAAGCAGATATGGCAGAATTGTTTCCGAGTATGGTTAATGCAAGCAACGGGGCAGTTTAATTTAATGGTTAAAGTTCTTATGACCAGAGATTGTTACAATATGCTGCTTAAGATTAATCTAAGCCTGTTCATCAAAATCATTTAATAATTCCCTTTCTATTTCTTCCATCTGCACTATATCCCATGCCTCACTCTCTGTAGGGGTTACATTCATAAACTCCAGCAGTCCCATCTCATCCAGCAATTTTTCGGGCTGCTCCCTCAGCTCACACACTACAAAAGAAGAATTGTTTTCATAAAATTCCTGTTGCACAGATGAAATCTTTTCTGCAGGTTCTGCTGCCAGATCCTGTACCTGGCTCATATTTAAAACCAAGTGTGGATTATCGGCAATTAAAAAAGATTGCAGCAGTTTTTCTAATTCCTCTGTCATATTAGCAGCCATTTGTTTCTCTACCGGCGTTATAACACTGAATTTTTCTTTGGTATCTATTTTGACATTCATTCATTGTGTAATTTAAGTAAAGGCTGTAAAATAAAGTAATTTTTGTATGTGTTGTTTCTTTAGACAAAATGTTTTTAAAGTTTAGTAATAAACTTACTTTTATTAGTGTAAAAATACCGCTTTTCTTATTTTTCAACATTTCAACATTTGCTGTTAATTACAAACTATTACCAACAAATAAACGTTATTATTGTATAAATTAAAATTAAAAGCATGGACAACAACTTTTCCACACAGGTAAAAGAAATCATTTCCTACAGCAGGGAAGAAGCGTTAAGGCTTGGTAATGATTTTATCGGTACGGAGCACCTGGTGTTGGGGCTTATCAGAGACGGGGAAAATACGGCTATAAAAGTGCTCAAATCGCTCAGCATAGATTTGTATGAATTAAGAAAAGAAATAGAAATGGCCGTAAAAGATAAAACCGGGAAAAATATTGCCAACATCAATTCTCTGCCGCTAACAAAGCAGGCAGAAAAAGTAATTCGTATAACGGTGCTCGAAGCAAAAGCTTTAAAGAGCACCACAGTAGAAAGCGAACACCTGATGCTTTCCATTTTAAAAAATAAAGAAAACATAGCCACACAAATACTTAACCAGTTTGATGTGGATTATGATGTATTTAAAAACGAATCGGGTTTTGTGGCCAGTACTCCGCCACCCCAGGCAGAGTATAACGATGATGATGATTTTGATGAAGAAAGAAAACAGTATGGTCAGCAAAAACCATCCAAGCCTGGAGCTGCCAATCAGCCCAAAACAAAAACGCCGGTGCTGGATAATTTTGGTAGAGATATTACCAGGATGGCAGAGAATGGTTCTTTAGATCCTATTGTGGGGAGGGAAAATGAAATTGAAAGAGTATCACAGATTTTATCACGCCGCAAAAAAAATAATCCTATTCTTATTGGCGAACCCGGAGTGGGTAAAACAGCCATTGTAGAAGGTCTGGCACTGCGCATTGTGCAAAGAAAAGTATCAAGGGTTTTGTTTGATAAAAGAGTAGTAAGTCTTGATCTTGCTGCGCTGGTGGCAGGTACAAAATACCGTGGCCAGTTTGAAGAACGCATGAAAGCCATTATGAATGAGCTGGAAAAAAACAGGGATGTTATTCTTTTTATAGATGAGATACATACCATTGTAGGTGCAGGCGGAGCCAGTGGTTCCCTTGATGCTTCCAACATTTTTAAACCTGCACTTGCCCGTGGAGAACTGCAGTGCATTGGTGCCTCTACACTGGATGAGTACCGGATGCATATAGAAAAAGACGGTGCATTAGACAGGCGTTTTCAAAAGGTACTGGTAGAGCAGCCTTCTGTAGAAGAAGCCATAGAAATTTTAAACAACATTAAAAGTAAATACGAGGACTACCACAATGTAACCTACAGTCAGGAAGCCATAGAAGCCTGCGTAAAACTCAGCGACCGTTACATGACAGACAGGCTGCTGCCCGATAAAGCCATTGATGTAATGGATGAAGTA
>JAYVGA010000500.1:0-24088 GCA_043772635.1 Chitinophagaceae bacterium | reverse complement strand
GTAATTGCAGGCAACCTTGTGTTATTATGAGGTAAGAGAATATTTTTTCTAAAAATTATTCTCGCTAAAAGCTAAGCTGGTACTGGGTTTATAAAAAGATAATGCCAGTAAAAAAATATATTTTACAGCAGCTATTGCATTTCTGAAAAGGATGTTATATGTTTAAACTTCAATTCGTTTTTATTCCTACTTACATTGCCTAAAACTTTTGAGCATGAAAATGCCCGTACTGCTTTTACTCCTTGCCCTCTGTTTGTGCAATAGCCATGCACAAACAGACAGTACATTACTACAGCTGCAAAACCTTCCAAAAAAATATTTTACCACTGTAGAAAAAAAGATAGATAAATACAGCAGCCGCATATCAGGCAAAACAGAAAAGACGCTCGTAAAACTTTCACGCTGGGAAAATAAAATCCATACGCTTCTTCTTAAAGTAAACCCAGGTACGGCCAGTATGCTGTTTGCACCAGGCCAGATAACATTTGGTGAACTGCTGAAAAAATACAGGGAAGGCAAAACTATTACCGAAGGTTACAAAGCCAGTTATAACCATTACCTGGACGAACTTACCACCCAGTTAAAATATATAGAAGATAAAAAAGAACTGCTGGATAAAAAATATCTGCAGCCAATAGCACAAAGCAAAAAGAAAATAAATAAACTGCAGCAAGATATAGAAAACACAGAAGCCCTGCAGCAGGTAATTAAAGAAAGAAAAAAACAATTGATGCAGGAGGCAATGAAATATTTGGGCAAAACTAAATACCTGCAAAAAATAAATAAGGAAAGTTTTTATTTTTTCGAAACGGCAAAAAATTTCAGGGAAATATTAAGCGATAAAAAAAAGACAGAAGAAACTGCACTAACCATTCTTAAAAAAATTCCTGCTTTCGGAAAATTTGTAAGAGAAAATTCTATGCTATCAAGTCTCTTTGGTTCACCGGTTGCATCCGGCTCTCCTTCAGGTGCGGCGAGCCTTGCTGGTCTGCAAACCAGAGCCAGTGTAAATGCATTAATACAAAACCAAATTGCCAGCGGTGGTGCAATGGCAATTCAGCAGGTTCAGCAAAATGTACAGGAGGCTCAGGCAGAACTTACTAAACTTAAAGATAAAATATTAAAAGCTGGTGGCACCAGCAGCGATATGGAGATACCGGATTTTAAAATCCGGGAAGTTAAAACTAAAACCTTTAAGCAGAGATTGGAGTTTGGAACCAACTTTCAGTTTGAAAAAAATAATTCGTACCTGCCTGGCTCAGCAACCATTGGGCTTAGTGCCGGCTACCGGCTGGGCAATAAATTTTTAGTGGGGCTGGGAGCCAGCTACCGTATAGGTTTGGGCTCTATTAATAAAATAAAAATTACGCATGAAGCTGTAGGAATAAGAAGTTTTGTGGACTGGAAGATGAAGAAACAATTTTATATCACAGGGGGATACGAAATGAATTACAACCAAAGGTTTAAAAACCTTTCTGCTTTAAGTAACAGTTTTGGAAACGCTGGTATTGCCAGCCCCTTGCAGCGTAGTGCACTTATTGGACTAAGTAAAAAAATAAGTCTGAAAACAAAACTAATAAAGGGAACCACGTTACAATTATTATATAACATGTTGTATAAAACACATGCCGTGCCTGCTAAGCCAGTGGTGTTTAGGGTGGGGTATAATTTTTAAAAGAATATAAATTATGATAAAATCATTTTCTTTGGTTTCATTATTAATCGTTGGCTTGATTATTAAATCCTTTGGGCAGCAGCCAGCCCCTCCCAAAAACTTATTACCAACCATCACCTCACCTTCACCTGAAGTAGCTGCTTTTGCAAGGTATGGCAATTATGAAGTGAACCTTTTTAACGGCACACCCAACATATCTATTCCATTATATGATATAAGTGTTGGAGAACTTAATGTGCCAATAAGCATCAATTACAATGCTTCCGGCATAAGAGTGAATGATATACCAACAAATATTGGTAGCGGGTGGAGCTTAAATGCCGGAGGAGCCATTACAAGAAAGGTTATGGGTGGTATGGCTGATGAATATAGTGTGAATACTTCTGGTCCAGTATCAGGCTCTTTTGGGTATCTAAATGGAGCTACGGTGAAAAATTTAGTACAAGGGTCATTTGCCGAGCTTGATTATTTTAGAGAAATTACGGACAGGCGCAGGATGGATACAGAACCAGACATATTTTCATATAATTTGCCTGGTAAAAGTGGCAAATTCATTTTTAGTCAGGAAGATAATTTGAAACCCTTCTTTATACCTTTCGAACCCCTAAAGGCATCGTATGTCTATGCAACAGGGGCATTGGCAATGACAGATGAATCAGGGATTAATTATCAGTTTAATGATAAGGAAAGTTCAACCTACTCATTGCAGAGTACTATCACATCTTCCTGGTTATTATCAAATATGACTTCTTCAAATGCGCAGGATGTTATAAATTTCAATTATTCAGGCCCTTCATATTTTACCCAAACATTTCCAAACGATAACCTTACAGTTATCGATGCCATACCTTATACTATGTGTGCAACGGTAAATACGTGGGTACTACCTTATCCATATTCGCCGTCAACAGGGCAACTACCATCTGTTTTATATAATTACAATACGATTTCGCAAAAAAATTTGGAAAGTATTTTTTTCAAAAATGGAAAAATTGTTTTTCAATTAGCTCCTGAGGCAAGAATAGATTTTGGACTGACTGGTTTAAAAAATCGAATGCAAAAAATATTGGTTTATAATTTAACGGGGACAACCTATAACCTGGTTAAGGAAATAGATTTTTACCATAGTTATACTTCTAATAATAACACTGCTGCATCCATTAGGTTAAAATTAGATAAACTGGTGATAAAAGATGGTAACGGGATTAATATTCAAGAGTATAATTTTGAGTACAATAATCCAGCAGGTAATTATGGTCTTCCAGATCTAAATGCAAAAGCCATAGATTACTGGGGGTACTATAATGGAAAATTTAGTTCAACTTTAGTCCCAAGAACCGATATTTCCTACACACCCAATACTGGTGGCCTTTCTCAAACAATATCGGTAGGTGCCCCTCTTTATGGCAGCAGAAACCCGGATCCCACCTTCATGCAGGCAGGCATACTAAACAAAATAACTTACCCCACTGGGGGCTATTCGCTTTTCACGTATGAGACAAATAAATACGGCACTAATCCGCCGGTAACTACTTTTTATGCAGGCGGATTAAGAATAAAAAAAATAGAAAATTATGATGGAATTTCGCCAACCCCGGTAACAAAATCTTATGCTTATGGACAAAATGAATCTGGTTATGGAGTAAAAAATTTCGTCCTTGAAAATTATTTTTTTAGTACAAATTCGAACAGAAGGTATTGGCACACACAGCCTGGATGGAATTATTATTTAAACTGCATGAGCGAAAATATAAGAACGTTCTTACCGAATCCGATAAATGATATTGAACCATGGGATGCTGCACCTGTAGCATACCCAGTTGTAACTGAATATATTGGTGATGGCGCTATAAATACAGGTAAAACGGTTTATCAATTTAATAATCAACCCGATGGATTAATAACTACTCAATTTTTTGGAGGTAGTCCATTTGTATTATCCAATCATTATCACCGAGGGCAAATATTGTTTAAATCAGTTTTTAAAAAAAATAGTGATAATACTTACACGATAGTTGCGCAAACAGAAAATAAGTATGGGGCTTTCCCAGATATGCAAAAAAATAATAGCGCTTTATCAGTAACTCATCATTTATATTCTGATGGCCCCACGAAGTTTGGGCAAACTGTGGAAGAACAATTACCTCCAGCATCCGCAGGTTTGTTTGATTGGAATGGATCAATGCAGTATCTATCATTCAAATACCCTATCCAAAGTGGCGATAAGCGACTTACACAAAGCATAGAAAGGGTTTATGATCAAGACAACTCTTTAAAAGTATTAGCTAATACCACGGATTATTCTTATGAGAATTTTAATCACATGCAGCCAACAAAAATTGTAACAACAAACAGTAAAGGTGAAGTGATTACCAATTACTTAAAATATGCTCATGAATTTGCACAGCCGGGAAATGTTTACCAGACAATGGTTGATAAAAATATTATTAATAAAGTAATTGAAAGTAAAAGGACGAATAATACTGCACAAATAAGCCTTACAAAAAACAATTATTATAATTGGGGCAATAATAACCTGCTTCCCCAATCAGTACAAATGCAGGAAGGTGCTAACCCCATTGAAACAAGGGCTTTGTTTAACCAATATGACCTAAGCGGAAATATACAGGAACAGCAAAAAACAGCCGATGTAAAAGAAATATTTTTATGGGGTTATGGCTCTCAGTATCCCGTAGCCAAAATTCTTAATACAACCTATGATATTGCTAAAACTTATATCACTCAAAGTGTGTTAGATGCTCCTGTGGATGATGCAGCATTAAGAAATCATTTAAATAACCTGAGAAATATTCCCGGAGCATTTGTTACCACATATACATATAAGCCTCTAATTGGCATCACCTCAGAGACTGACCCCAACAACAAAACCACTTATTACGAATACGATGCCTTCAACCGCTTAGCTTTAATACGTGACCAGAATAACAATATCCTTAAAAGATACTGTTACAACTATGCCGGCCAGCCGGAAAACTGCAATGGATATAGTAATATTTTAAGAAGCGGTTACTATACAAGAAATAATTGTGCCCCGGGTTTAACAGGCAGTACGCTACTGTATAGTGTTCCTGCAAATACGTATTTTTCAGTAATTAGCCAGGGTGAGGCAAACAACAAGGCACAGGCAGATGTAAATGCAAACGGGCAGGCATATGCCAATGCCAATGGCGTATGTACTATGGCATGTTCTTTTGCAAATCTCCCAGGCTTCACCACTGTTAGCAATCAAATTAATAACAATGGCAGCACTGCCAGTGGCTATTTTGTTTTTTATCCTTCTGCTTCCATGCAGCCAGGTATAACCTATAATGTAGCTACAATAAATGGAAACTGCCGGCCATCTGCCACCCGTACCATTTTATATTCATCCAGTGGCCGCAACTGGGTTATAACCATTTATCCAACAGGTCAAATGACCTGGCTACTGACTTCGGGCCCAGCAACAGCTGTGGCTCCAAACACCACAGTACAGTTAAATACTTTTACCTATCCCTTATAAAAGAATAAAAATGAAAAATAAAATAATCATAAAATCAATTTTCTTTTTTGCAATAATGCTGTTTGTAAAACTTAATGTTTCTTTTGCACAAAATCATGCTGTAGCATTTGCTGCGGCAGACAGCAGCAGGTTTTCTGTAAATAATAATGGCGGCTGGCAGTTATTTAATTCTTATGTAAACCAGGTTGCAGCAGATACTGTGCAGTTTGAATTAATAGTGCAGCATAACAACAACCTAAGCTGGAGCCAGGAACAATATGTAGGAAAAATAAAGCAGAGCCAGTTGTTGCCCAATACAGGCCAAAACCTTCCCTTTAATTTAGGCAGCGATGCATATACCCTACGCATAGAATCAAACGGCAAATGTTATCTGCGTTTTTTATCCGGCACTTTACCAGCATCAGACCCTGTTGTACTATTCTTAAAAGTGTTTTATAAATTATTGTAAAAAAATATTGCCTTATAAATTATTAATGATGATTAAAATATTAAAATACCATTTGCCGGCATGGACACAGGATTTAAAAACTGTTTTACTTTTTGCAAACAGCATAAAGCATGTAAAAAATATTTTGCCCTTTGCTACAATATTTTTTTTATCCCTTGTTTCCACTAATGATATACATGCACAGGTACTTCCTGCAGATTATCTTCCCGGTACACTCACAAATTATGTGCGCACCTGGGATGCCACAGCACCAGAGCAAAACCCCAATACATTAATGACCCGGCCATTAAAAGATGTAAAACAAGCCACCCAATATTTTGATGGTTTAGGAAGGCCTTTGCAAACAGTAATAAAACAAGGTTCTCTAAAAACAGGCGTTGCACCTACAGATTTGGTAAGTGCAAATGTGTACGATGAGTTTGGCAGGGAAGCATATAAATTTTTACCTTATGCCGAAACAACATCAACCGCTGAAGATGGCGCATTTAAATTAACTCCTTTTACAAAACAGGCAGCATTTTATAATTCATCCAATACCAGCTCACCCATATACAACCAGGGCGAAACTTTTTTTTACAGTAAAACAAATTTTGAAGCATCGCCCTTAAACAGGCCGGAAAAAACAATGGCACCCGGCAACAACTGGGTGGGTAACAACAGGGGCGTAGAAGTAAAATACTGGATAAACACTGCAATTGATGAAGTGAGAATTTGGAATGTAACCAACGTAGCAAATACTTTTGGCACTTACGCCACTACAGGATTTTACGCTGCCGGAGAACTATATAAAAATGTAACTATAGATGAGCATGGCAAACAGGTAATAGAATTTAAAGACAAAGAAGGAAAAGTAATTTTAAAGAAAGTACAGTTAACTGCTGCGGAAGACAATGGAACCGGCGCTAACCATACCGGCTGGCTATGTACTTATTACCTGTATGACGATCTAAATAACCTCCGCTGTGTAGTACCACCATTATGTACAGAGGCAATAGGTATTAACTGGCTGCTTACTGATGCTTTTACAATAGCTGAATTATGTTTTAGATACGAGTACGACCAGCGCAACCGGGTTATAAAAAAGAAAGTACCGGGTGCAGGAGAAGTATGGATGGTATATGATGCGAGAGACAGGCTGGTAATGACACAGGATGCCAACATGAGATTTTTGCAAAAATGGATGTACACACAATATGATTTTTTAAACAGGCCTTTTAGTACCGGGCTCATTACAGACCCGGCCAATTATAACAATCATAGTTTTCATTTAGATGCTGCTTATAATAACAGTACCGGCTACCCTGTTCTTGGTAGTTATGTTTACGAAGAATTAACCCGTACAGGTTATGATGATTACAGCAGCATCCCAGCATCCAGCGGCTTAACTTATGGTATTACTCCCCCAGCCACAGCAGGCTTTTTTTCTGTTAGTTACAATACCTCTCCGGAGTATGCACAATCCCTTACAGCTACTGCTCAAACAAAAGGATTAGTTACCTGGACACAAACAAAAATTCTGGGCACAACCAACAGCTTTCTTTATGCCGTAAATATATATGACGAAAAAGGAAGAATCATCCAGGTAAAAAGCAGCAATATAACCGGCGCTACAGATATTACTACAACGCAATACAGCTGGAATGGTTTACCGCTAAGATCAGAATATAAACAGCAAATAACCGGCACTACGCCGCAAACCACAGTAGTGCTTACACAAACAACTTATGATAATCTTTGGCGGGCAGTAAATACAGAGAAAAAAACTGGCAGCAGCCTGGTAAATAGTGGAGCCATGCCTGCAGATTTTACAAAAGTATCGGCTTTAGAATATGATAAGCTTGGGCAGATGCTGAAAAAGAAAATGGGGAAAAAAATCCCTTCCCCCACAATTTCATTGGCCAACCTGGATTATGAGTATAATATCAGGGGCTGGCTTTTATCTGTAAATAAAAACTATATAGCCGGACCGGCTAATGCCGACCAGTATTTTGGTATGGAGTTAGGGTACGATAAGAATAGTGCTTCAGCAAGTTTTATCCCGCAGTATACAGGTAATATTTCTGGCACAGTGTGGAGGAGTGAGGGTGATAGAGAAAAACGCAAATATGATTTTGGGTATGATGCCGGCAACAGGCTTTTAAAAGCAGACTTTACACAACAAAATGGAACTGCCTGGGATATTAGTGCTGGAGTAGATTTTAGCATGCGTTTAGGAAATGGAACAGATCCGTTAACTGCATATGATGCCAATGGAAATATAAAAGCCATGTGGCAAAAAGGGCTTACATTAAATGGGTCTGTAGTTATTGACGATCTTCTATATTATTATTTAGGATTTCCTGGCACAAGCAATAAACTTAGAAGAATTCGTGATCTGAGTTTTACTGATTTTAAATTAAGTGATTTTACTTATAATTTCATAGGGGGTGTAAATTATGGATTTGACCCAAATGGAAATACAATAACTGACAGAAATAAATACATTTGGGGAGTTACAGGAATTGACAAGACTACCGGAGGTGGAATTATCTATAATCACCTTAACCTGCCTAAAAAAATAAATGTAATAAATACAGATCCAATTTATATAGATGTAACTACTTTAAAAGGTACTATAGAATATATTTATGATGCAGCAGGTATTAAAATTAAAAAAATAACTACCGAAAATCCTGCTATAGCAAATGGAAATAAAACCATTACAAACACTACTTCTTATTTAGGTGGGATGGTATATGAAAGTAAAACAACGGTACCCGCTAATATTCCTAATGATGATTATACAGACAGGCTGCAGTTTATTGGCCACGAAGAAGGCAGGATACGTTTTAAACCGGCAACAGTAGTACCTGCTTCATTTGTATATGATTACTTTATAAAAGATCATTTAGGAAATGTAAGGGTTGTACTTACCGAAGAACAACAAACTGACCCATATCCTGCTGCTACAATGGAAGTGGCACAAACAACAACAGAAGAATTATTGTATGCAAACTTAAATACAACAAGAATAGATAAGCCCGTAAGCTACCCTGTTGACAATACCACCAACCCCAATGCCAAAGTAGCCAAAGTAAGCGCTGCCGCAGGGAGCCAGAAAGTAGGGCCCAGTATTACGTTAAAAGTAATGGCAGGCGATAAGTTTAATTTAAAAGTAAGCAGTTGGTATAAAACAAATGGTACAAGTCCTGCGCCACCTCAAAGCCCTTTGCCGGATTTACTGTTAGCTTTAGTAAATGGTATCAGCGGCGCAAGCGGCGGAAAAGTAGCCAGCACAGAATTGCAAACAAGCGGAGTATTAACGCCCGGTGCCACACAATTTTTAGGCACTCAAACACCTGATGCCACAAGGCCAAAAGCATATTTAAACTGGATACTTTTTGATGAACAGTTTAAAATGGTAAGCAGCAATAGTAGCTTTGAACAGGTGCCTGCGGAAACTGCTTTTGGTACAATACCAAACCAAATAGTTTATCCGCATATAAAAACTAATTTAACGATAGATAAATGCGGTTACCTTTATGTTTACGTTAGCAATGAAACACCAAACATAGATGTGTTCTTTGATAATTTGCAGGTTACTCATACAAGAGGTGCTATATTGGAGACCAGCCAATATTATCCATTCGGATTGCAGATGAAGAACATATCGTATCGGTCATTGAAAAGTGCGTATGCGGAAAACAAAAAAGGGTTTAACGGAAATGAATTACAGAGCAAAGAATTTAGTGATGGAAGTGGTTTAGAAGTTTACGATTTTAATGCAAGAACCTATGATCAACAAATAGCAAGATTTATACAGATAGATCCTGCTAGTGAAGAGGGTGGTCAGGAATCTTTAACTCCCTATCAATTTGGGTTGAACAATCCTATACGTTATGATGATCCTGACGGGAAATGCCCGCCTTGTATAGTCTATCGCCTTTTGCGAACCTTAGAGTTGATTGGCAGACTTCTACCTACAGGAGTTAGAGTCAGTAATCTAGCAATACCAATAAGAGATGCTACATCAGTCATTATTAAGACAGTACCTAATAATTTTCCTATAACCAAGAATAATTCTACAGCTAAAGAAAATGAGTTAAATGCACTTGAAGAGAGAAAAGGAGAATTACAAGATTCAAAAGAAAGCTTTCAGAAAAATATTAAAGAGCATAAAGAAAAGCTTGAGGAATTCAAAAAAGATCCAATAGGAAACTCTGGTGAAAAGTGGTTAGAGAATGCTAAAAAAGATAACCCATCAAAAGAAACTTTATTAGAGAGAGCTAAGGGAAGGGAAATAGCTCTTGAAAAACAAATAAAGAAAAATGAAGGAGAGTTGAAAAAGACAAACAAGGAGTTAGAAAAAGTTAATGAAGGAATAAACAAGCTAAAAAAGAATTAAATTAACAGTCTAAATTGGAATTATGAAATCCATTACAAAAGAGGATATAAAAAAAATTTTTGATGCTATTCTAGAAAAATTAGATCGTGATCATATTAAAGAGGTTGTTATTGAACAAGATTTGTATCGCTTTATTTCTACTGATGAATGGGATTCTTATGAACAGACTAATGTGATTGAAGGATCTTTATTCGATGATTTTGATTCATTGAAACTTCTGATTGCAGATCCTACTAGGTATTGTACCTATGTTGATTTCGATAGAACTGCATCAATTTTAAGATATATTAGTGAAAAACTAGCTCCGGTAAATAACTAGGGTCTGCTGATTATTGTCGAAATTCAAACTGGTGTTATCTTTTTCTGCCGCTGTAGGTAAGCCGCTGCCATTAGAGAGTTGCCGCCGTCTGGCTTCCAGCCAACGGCCCAGCATACACTTCAAAAAAGAATAGTAAATAATCAGTTGCAGGAATAATGTATATAGACAAAATGATTGCAAGTTCCCTATTCGCCGTTGGTCGAAGCCCAGACGGCGGCAGACAAGTACCTTCGGCGGCATCAAAATATTAAAGCACCTAAAAACGGTTATGCCTATATTTATGTAAGCAACGAGAGCGATGAGAATGTGTTCTTTGATAATTTACAGGTAAGCCATATACGGGGCAGAATAATTGAAGAAAACCATTACTATGCTTATGGGTTGAAGATAGCAGCGATAAGCTCAAGAAAATTACCCGACCCTGCAGAGGGAGGAATAAAGAATAATAATTTATATAACGATAAAGAACTTTGGGAAGAAGCAGATTTAAACTGGTACGATTACGGCTTTAGAAATTACGATGCACAGATAGGAAGGTTTACTCAAATAGATCCATGGACAGATAGCTATCCCGATTTTTCGCCCTATCACTATGCCGGGGATGAACCAATTGCTAATATTGATTTTATGGGTCTTGGGATTGAAAGAGGCCTAACTGCTGCTACAGCAAAAGTGCTGGAAAATGTTACTGTATATGCAACGAAAGTAACAAGTAGTGTTTTAAAAAATGTGGGAAGCTTCATTGGGGGAGTAGCAAGTGGCATTAAGACTGGGGTTGTTCAAACAATTAATTTTGTAGCTAATGATGCCTGGGAAAAAGATACATGGGTAGGCATGGGTAATTCAATAGGAGCACTTGCAATTGCACATGCAAGTGGAGGTAACCCAACAACAGCTATAGGTGCAATGAATGCCGTTGATAATACTTTAGGTTCTGATCTTGGAGCAACATATGGAGCAATGGCAGATGCCGCAGATAAGTTTGCAGATAATATACCCAATATGAGTGCTGGTGATTGGGGAAATGCCGCAGGACAAGCTTTGGTTGCAATTTTTGGTTCGAAGGGAGCAGGAGCGATAAAAAATGTGGCTAAAGTAAAGTTGTTAAAGTTTACAATAAATACTTCCTCTAAAGCAAAAAAACCATTACTGTTGTTAGGCATTGGAGCTTTGCATAAACACCACATATTTCCACAACAGTTTAAAAAATGGTTTGCCAAAAGAGGTATTAAAAATATTGATGATTATACAGTTAAAATAAGTGATCAAACTCATCTAAAGGGTGTGCACGGGAAGGGATTAGGATATTTGCAAGGAAAATGGAATCAAAAATGGAGAGATTTTATTGACACAAATCCGTATGCAACACCTACCGAAATATTCCATCATGTAGAAGGTATGTTAAAAACTTATGGCTTAGATCATTTGCCTTATGGCCCATTCAAATAATTAAAAAATATGAAAAACATTTCTTTAAATGGAGAAGCGTTAAAATTTAGTGTAGAAAACAAGTATATAATTATTGATGCTCTTTATTTAAACGATATAAAAGAAAAGTTTTCAAGCCTTGATAAACGGAATTTGCTAAAAGATATTAAGGAAAAAATTTTTCCATTTACTGATACTCCTTTTGCCGAATTTATACCTACAAAATTATTTTTTGATCCCGGTAAAATTAAAAAAGTTGATAATGAGGAATTGCCATCAAATAGTAAGAATATTTTTTCTACTGATACTGGATTAATTATTTTCATACAAGAAAAATTACTGAAAGAATTTCTTGATTTCTATGACTATGAAGATTTAGTAGACTCTCCTACAGAGACTATAAATGTTGAATATTGGGATAAAATTACCTCTAATTTTAAATTAGACAATATTGGGTTATTATTGGCACCAGGAATTAATTCAGGATTTGATTTTGAGGGTAGTGGCACTTATGAAATCACCTAAAATAATGTGAGTGTCTTAAAGCAAATTAATTGTTTTAAAAAAACAGACATACTCAGCAAAAGACTGGGCTTGTAAGTTAATTAAGGGCAGTTTAAAAACCAGCACCTTTACAACGATAAAGAACTTTGGGAACAAGCAGATGTAAACTGGTACGATTACGGCTTTAGAAATTATGATGCACAAATAGGCCGCTTTACACAACTTGACCCACTTACTGATGACTACCCCGAACTAACTCCCTACCAGTATGCAAGCTGTGAGCCTATTGCTAATATTGATTTGGATGGGTTGGAGGCATTGGTATCTAATGTAGCTACCAGCACTTTTAATGCTGTGAAAACATTAGACAATGTGGCTGTATATGCAACAAAAATAACAAGTAGCTTTTTAAAAAATGTGGGTAATGTTTTAGGGAGTGCAGTAAAAAGCGCATCACAGGCAATAACAGGTGCTGTAAATAGGGTAGCAGACTGGTCGGCAGTTTATAGACATAATTTAAAAACATCCGTAAAAAGGCTTGGGGAAAATGCTAAAGCAAATTGGGCTGCAGGAAATACGATACCTCAACAATTTGTAAGAGATGCAATGACAAACCCCATTTCTCTTTTAGATGGTGGTGCAGAAGCAAATATTGTAAAGGGTGCTTTGGGTATGGAAATAAAGACCATTGCTAAGACGGGAATACAGTTAGGTAAGTCTGAATTAAAGTCTATTGCTTCTTTTGAAAGACAAATAGTAAAACATCAATCAAAGCTTGCAGAATATATTAAAGACCCTTTGAAGTTTGATAATAAAGGGTTTCTTAAAAACGCACCAAGTGATGCAGTAAGGCAAAAAATTATTCAATCTCGTATTAACCACTTAAATACGGAAATACAAACCTTCCAAAATAATATTCAGAAAATTCTAAATGGGCAATAGTATGAAAGTAAGTATTGATGAAATTCAAAAAATAACAACTCTTTTGCTTTCAAAATTAAAAGAAAGTAAAGGCAATGAAATAGAGTTTAATAATGATTATTATTGGGATATTTCAGAGAATGAATTGTATAACCCTTATGAAGAGCCAAAGAATATTACATTAGGACAATTGTCGGATGATTTAGATGAAGTTCAAAGACTTAATAAATTTGATGACGCAATTGTTTATGATTTAAAAAGAATATCAGGTATTTTAAAAGCATTAAGTATAGAAAATCCAACAGCATTTTAATAAAAAAAAGCCTTTCATTTATGCAGAGCTTTTAGCAGCCATACCTTGTAGAAAATTACCCGACCCTGCAGAAGGAGGAATAAAGAACCAACACCTATACAACGATAAAGAACTTTTTGATGAAGCAGATTTAAACTGGTATGATTACGGCTTTAGAAATTATGATGCACAGATAGGGAGGTTTCCGCAGTTAGATCCATGGACAGACAGCTATCCCGATTTTTCGCCTTATCATTATGCCGGAGATGAACCAATAGCTAATATTGATTTTATGGGTCTTGGTATTGAAAAAGGCCTAACCGCTGCTACAGCAAAAGTGTTGGATAATGTTACAGTATATGCAACAAAAGCGGTAGCAAAAATAGCCGTAAATGGATTAGGATTTTCTGGCCGCCTGGCGTTAATAGCAGCAAGAGGTATATCAGATGCTTTATATAACGCTAATACTGTTGGTTTATATGATGCCTTTGGAGGCAATCATTTAGAAGAGTATGAAGATCCTTATGAACAGCAAGCATATTTAAATGGCAGAATTGGAGGTGATGCACTTGCTGCAGCTCAAAGTGTTGACCAAATTAGTGTTGGAGGTGGAGTTGCATTAAGTACCGGGGGAGCAACTTTAGGTGCAGGTGCAGTAGCTGGTGGTGTAGTTGCATTGCATGGAGCAGGCGTAGGTGTAACTGCAGCAATTGATATGGGAAGATCAATAGCAAAATTGTACAAATTAAATATTAGCACAACTGCGGCGGGTAGTGCAGCAAGTAGTTCGCCACCAGCACAGTCTGGAGGGCCCTCGGGAAATAAAGGCTCCGCAAAAAAACATGGCGGAACAAACCATAATGATGCTATTGATAAAAGGGTTAAAGAGTTAATGGCTGATCCAAATGTGTTAAATATAAGAAAGAATCAACAGCAGGTTGATTTAAATGGTAAAAAGGTTGGTACTAACAGACCAGATATTCAGTTTAATAAGTACAATTTAAAAACAGGTAAGTGGGAGCATCATAATATTGAATATGATACAAAACCTGCTGCAAGTAATGCTCATGGAAAACAATTGAAAGCTAATGATCCAAACTCATTTGTGGAATTGAATAATTTATAACTAAAAGAAAAATTTGAATAATGATTTTAAATAATTTTTCAGGCATTGAAACTATTCGATTGCATTTTATTAAACATCCGTTTAAGAAAGTTGAAAAGGAATTAGGAGATATTATTGCTCAGACATTAAATATGAAATGGCAAAAAAAGCAACGTAAATTAAACTTTAGTAAAACTCTTAGTTACTATGATGGGAAAACAAATTTTCAAGAAATAGTTAAGTGTTTAATATGGCAGCCTGAATCTATTAATTTTAATTTGGTGGTTTTTCTATCAAGTGTTAATGATGGCTGGCCAACTCTTTTAAATAAGTATTATAGTATTTATCAAAGAGAAACAATTTGCGTTGGGCTTTGCGATAAAGAAACCAGCTTTCCTTTTTATAACTTTGAATACAAAATAGGTATTCAAAACCGGGTAATACAAGCAATGAAAGATACAAATAAGTGGGAGTTTTTTGAAAGCGGAGAATTATTACCTTTTGAAAATGAATTACACTACAAAAAAAGAAAAATATCAGATCGTTTAAACAATGAGATCATCCACGAATATTTAAAAATAAATGATATTGATATAACCATAGATGAATTCTGGAAATCAAAAGAAATGGCAATAGAATTTTCTACAAAATTATAAACTTTCATCCCCTGCATGCATAACTTATAACCATTTTTAAACCACCCGTTGCTCCGTGTGCCGCCACTGCATGGTGGTCTTATCACCAGGAGCGAAACGCACTGCAAAAGGCAACTTCCTCTTTATCTCCACCCAAAAAAAATCCCGCCTCCAGCGGGTTACCAAAACTCAAAAAAATCACCTCAGGCTCCCAAATAACTCCTCAGCAGTTTGCATCTTGATGCTGTTCTTAATTTGGTAATGGCTTTATCTTTTATCTGCCGCACTCTTTCACGGGTTAGGCTAAAGCGTTCTCCTATATCTTCCAGGCTCAGCGGATGATCTATACCAATACCAAAGAAAAAACGAATTACTTCTTTTTGTCTTTCGGTGAGGGTGCTTAACGAACGTTCAATTTCTGTGTGCAAAGAAGCGCCTACTGCCAGGGCATCATCGGTACCAATGGCATCACGGTTTATCAGTACATCTATTAAAGTACTGTCTTCTCCTTCGGCAAGTGGCTGATCCATACTTAAATGGCGGGCAGCCACACCAAGAGTGGCAGATACTTCTTCGGGATCAATATCCAGTAAAAAAGCCAGTTCCTCCGGCGTGGGTTCTCTTTCAAATTCCTGCTCTAACTGGCAGTAAGCTTTGCTTATACGGTTGGTGAGCCCTACTTTATTTAAGGGCAGTCTTACAATTCTGGATTGTTCTGCCAATGCCTGCAGTATGCTCTGGCGTATCCACCACACGGCGTAGGATATAAATTTAAAACCCCTTGTTTCATCAAAACGTTGGGCTGCCTTTATAAGACCAAGGTTACCTTCATTAATAAGGTCGGGAAGGGTAAGGCCCTGATTTTGGTACTGCTTGGCCACAGAAACTACAAAACGCAGGTTGGCCCTGGTTAGTTTATCCAGTGCCTGCTGATCTCCTTTTTTTATCAGTACTGCCAGTTTTACTTCTTCTTCGGGGCTGATGAGTTCCACTTTTCCTATTTCCTGTAAATATTTTTCAAGGCTTTGGCTTTCCCTGTTGGTAATAGATTTTGTTATTTTAAGCTGGCGCATACTCATAAGGAGTTGATTTATTTGGTTAAAAAAACTTTTAATGCGGGCTAAGAGGAAAGCTGTGGATAAGTTGTTAAAGATTTACGTAATTTAATCTAATTATGTTATGAATCAAAAAAAATATGTTTTCCAATCAATATCTGTTTACAGGCTGTTTTATATGCCATTTTAAAATACTTTAAAAATAACCCTGCAAATATTTTGCTACGTTAATTATTTTCCCATAATTGCAGCCTACAAGTATTTATTAAAAAATTATAATGAGTAAGAAAATTTTATTCACGTTAGAATATCCTGTGAGGTGCTCCCCCGGAATTTTATTTGAGTTTTTGAGCACTCCTGCAGGACTGCAGGAATGGTTTGCAGACAAAGTGGATGAACGTGATGGTGTATTTACATTTGGCTGGAACGGAACGGAAGAGAAGGCTGAACTGGTAGACAAAGAGGAAGCAAAATTTATCCGTTTTCACTGGACACATTCTACCAAAGAAGAATATTTTGAATTTGCAATAGAAAAATCTGAAGTAACCAACCAGACCATTCTTATTGTAAAAGACTTTGCAGAAAAAAAAGACATTAAAGATCAAAGCCAGTTATGGGAATACCAGGTAAAAGACCTGTTTCACCGTATAGGAAATTAATCTTTCAATAACTGGATAATATTATTATAGGCAGCCTGCAATAAGCTGTCTATAGTTTCCCATTGTGATAAATCATATTTGAGCGCAAGCTTTATAAAATCTTTTTCGTCTATCAGTTTATTTATGTCTTTTTTTTTCAGGCCATTTAAGCTTATATAATTTGATGCTTCAAAATGGTGCTGCCAGGGATCTGTGTGCACACATACATAAAAATGAGCCGGGCAATTAAAGGCGTTGTTGCAAATTTTATCTGCAAACTGATCTTTATATTTTCCGGATAAATGCAGGGTTACACTAAAAAAATTTCCCCACCAAAACATGGTGCGTAAAGCAAATATTTTTTCTTTATCAAATAAAGAAGGGTAATCCAGTATAACATACGGAAGGCCATTGTAATTTTCTCCTTTTGAAATTTTAGGAACTGCAGATAATAATTTGCCCGTATGCTCCGGATTGGTGCCGGAAAATAATGCTGTTATTACAGGCACCTGTTCATTAAATAAATAATACACTTTTTGTATGATAGCCTGTTTAGTTAAAATCCATTGGGTATCATTCACTATCTGTTGTTCCTGCTCAGAAAGCATTATTTTTGTTTTATCAGCCATGTTGAAAAGTTAAGCAAATAATTTTTCTCAGAAGAGCTAATAGGGATATGATAAAAAAATTAGACAAACTGATATTAAAAGCTTTCGCAGGCCCATTTATTGCCACCTTCTTCATAGCTTTTTTTATGCTGATGATGCAGATTTTGTGGAAATACATTGACGATCTTGTAGGAAAAGGGCTGGACTTTATTACCATCGGGCAGTTTTTATGGTACGCCAGTGCCTCGCTGCTCACACTGGCCATGCCCATTGCCATTTTAATTTCTTCTATAATGACTTTTGGAAACCTGGGCGAAAGTTTTGAACTGGTGGCCATTAAATCTGCAGGTATTTCTTTGCTGAGGTTTATGCGGCCGCTTTTTTGGTTTACCCTGGTGCTTTGCGGTATATCTTTTTTGTTTGCAAATTATGTGGTGCCCTATGCCAATTTAAAATTTAAAACGCTATATTCTGATATCTATTATAAGAAGCCGGCCTTTGATCTTAAGGAAGGCATTTTTTTTACTTATATACCAACCTATGCCATTAAAGTAAGTAAAAAAGATGATGATGGAAAAACAATACACAATGTACTCATCTACGAGCAAAGCAATAGTTTACAGGATAATTGTATTGTGGCCGAAAGAGGGGTGATGCAGATTTCTGAAGATAAAAATTACCTGGAGTTTAACCTGGAAAATGGCTTTAGATACCAGGAGCGGGGCAATATAAATGATACGGCAACAGAGTATATAAGACTGGGTTTTAAAAAATTTAAAAAATTATTTGACCTGAGTGTTTTGCAAAAACAAAATACCAACGACAGTATTTTTAAAAACAACCACCAGATGCTTAGTGCCAGGCAACTTTCTAAAAATATAGATTCTTTAAAAAAAGCAGATGACAGCATAAACCATAAAATGTACACTACCCTTAGTGCGTTTTTACATTATGCAAATTTAAAAGACAGTGTATGGAAAAATACAGGAACAGTTGCAAAACGGGATAGTATTGCAAAACTATTTCCCGACTCTGCACAAACAGTTGTGCAGGATATGGCCCTGGCTGCAGTTACAGATATAAAAAACACCCTTCAGTTTAATGGCTACGAAGCAGAAAGCAGGGAAAAAAATATTCTTTTTCATAAAATAGAATGGCACCGCAAATATTCTTTCTCTATTGCCTGTATGGTGTTATTTTTTATTGGCGCTCCCCTGGGTTCTATTATAAGAAAAGGAGGCCTGGGTATGCCATTGGTGGTGGCCATTATTTTCTTTTTAATCTTTCACCTGCTGGGAATGTTTGGCGAAAAATTTGTAAGAGAAAGTTTGGCCAGCCCTTTTACAGGAATGTGGCTTCCGGTAATAGTGCTGGTACCTGTTGGTATTTTTCTTACTTATAAAGCTATGAACGACTCCCAGCTTTTTAGTAAAGAGTATTACCACAGAACATATAAAAAAATTCAAAGTTTATTTAATAGCTTTAAGAAAAAATCCCCTTCACCCGATAATATATAAATTATGAAAAAGCAGGAAGAAAACAGCAGGAGAAAATTTATTATCAACAGCACCCTGGGCGCAGCATCTCTCTCTTTAGGATTAGCGGGCATGGGTACAATGCTTAATGGCTGTGCTGCTCCAAAAAAAATAATGAGCCTCCCTTCTTTTACCACAGGGTTCGACCAGCAGCCACTACCCTATAGCTACACTGCACTGGAAGATATAATAGATGCCAAAACAATGGAGATACATTACAGCAAACATGCAGCAGCTTACAGCAAAGCATTAAAAGAAGCCATTGCTGCAGAGGGCCTGCAATCAGAAACTGCTGTAGAAAATATTTTGCCTAAAATTTCAAAGTATTCTGCCAAAATGAGAAACAATGCCGGCGGCCATTACAATCATGAAATGTTTTGGAAATGCATGCGCCCAAAACTTAATGACAATAACCCAACCGGGAAATTACTGCAGGCCATAGAAGCGGAATTCTCTTCGTTTGGAAATCTTAAAAATCAAATGACAGATGCGGCTATGAAAAGATTTGGCAGTGGCTGGGCATGGTTATACCTGGACAATACAAAAAAATTAAAAATAGGCAGCACTGCCAACCAGGATAACCCGCTGATGGATATAAGCGATATAAAAGGTTTTCCTTTACTGGGGCTGGATGTATGGGAGCATGCTTATTATCTAAAATACCAAAACAAAAGAGCCGATTACATTAATAACTGGTGGAACCTTGTAAATTGGGATTATGTACAACAACGGTATGCAGCTGTTTCATAAAAAATCTACATTTTATTTTTTACTGGCGGGCACCTTTGTTATGATTGTTATCATGTTCATAACCGGCAAGCCGCTTAATACTGCCACCACTCCGCACGGCATTCTTAATCTTGAATTTGCTGATAGCAAGCAAAAGGTAGATAGTATTTTATCTGCGTGGGAAAATGCTTCTACTGCAGAAAAAGATATTATTAAAGCAGCAAAAATAAATACCTGGCTAGATTTTTTATTTCTTCTTTTTTATGGATTGTTTTTATACAGTTGCTGTATCCGGTTATCGCAGGCTTTGCATCAACACAAAATAATTTCCCGCCTGCTGCATTATTTTGCCTTTGCTGCGTTAGTGGTGGGTTTGTTAGATGTACTGGAAAACATAGGCATGCTTACAAGCCTCGCTGGTAAAGGCTCTGATAGCATAGCTAAAATAACATCTACCATATCGGTGGTTAAATGGTTGCTTGTTTTTTCTGTAATACTTTCTATTATTGCAGGGCTTGCTGCAAAATATTTCTTTAAAAGAAAAACATCAGAGGTATAAATTGACTCAGCCTTTGCATGGTAACATTCAAAAAAAAAGAAAGAGAATGAAACCAAACAAAGGCTGATAAATTGACAAGCAATCGTGACGCAAATGTAAAGGATCAGTATTTGATATTCCAAATAAAATATAGAATTTTTTCACAAAAGACATAAGCTCTGTTTTATAAAAAATTGAGAAAAAAAAAGATTTATATTCGTCTCCAATTATACCGGTAAAAATTATACCGGACTATTAATTATTTAAGTTGGCACTATCTCATCAACAGTAAAAAAATTATAATATGCAGGTTTGGAAAGATTACCAGGAAAAAAATAAAGAACGTTTTTTAAATGAATTGCTGGAGCTCCTCCGCATACCCAGCGTAAGTGCCAAAAGCGAACATAAAGAAGATATGAAACGCTGTGCAGAAGCCATAAAACAGCGGCTGCTGCAAGCTGGTGCAGATACCGTAGAAATTTACACAACCGATGGTCACCCGATAGTGTATGGCCAAAAAATAATAGACCCTTCAAAACCTACGGTACTGGTGTACGGGCACTATGATGTGCAACCCGCAGAGCCGCTGGAACTATGGAACAGTGCACCCTTTGAGCCAACCATTATTGATGGAAAAATATTTGCCCGTGGAAGCTGCGACGACAAAGGCCAGGTATACATGCATATTAAAGCATTGGAAATTTTGGTGCAAACCAATACACTTGCCAACAATATTAAATTTTGTATTGAAGGAGAAGAAGAAGTAGGATCGCCCAACCTGGGAAAATTTGTAGCCGCTAATAAAGAATTACTAAAAGCAGACTGCGTTTTAATAAGCGATACCGCCATGATAAGCCTTGAAAATCCCAGCATTGATATTGGGGTAAGAGGACTGAGTTATATTGAAGTAGAGGTTACCGGCCCCAACAGGGACCTGCATAGCGGTGTGTATGGCGGCGCCGTAGCCAACCCCATTACTATACTTGCAAAAATGATTGCATCCCTGCATGATGAAAATAACCACATTACCATACCAGGTTTTTACGACGATGTAGTGATGGCTACTGCCACAGAAAGAGAACTGATGGCAAGAGCGCCTTACAATGAAACAGCATATAAAGCAGACCTGGGCGTAAAAGAATTATGGGGAGAAAAAGATTTTAGCACCAATGAAAGAACCGGTATAAGGCCTACGATAGAATTAAATGGCATTTGGGGTGGGTATATTGGCGAAGGCGCTAAAACTGTATTGCCTTCTAAAGCATTTGCGAAAATTTCTGCAAGGCTGGTACCCAATCAAACATCTGATAAGATTACTGAAATTTTGATAAACCATCTGCAAAAAATTGCTCCTGCAAATGTTTCCGTAAAAGCATCGCTGCATCATGGTGGCGAACCCTATATGACACCCATAGACAGCATCGCCTACAAAGCTGCCGCCAAAGCCATGGAAACCACTTTTGGAAAAACACCCATACCGGTAAGAGGCGGTGGCAGCATACCCATTTGTGCCTTGTTTGAAAAAGAACTGGGTATTAAGATTGTATTTTTGGGCTTTGGGCTGGACAGTGATAACCTGCACAGCCCCAACGAAAAATTTAATATAGATAATTTTTATAAAGGGATTGAAACTATCCCCTGGTTTCATCAGTATTTTACGGAGATGAAGTAAACATTACTTTCTAGCGCTAAGTTAATTGTAAAGTGACGGTTTGATTCGTGAATGCCTGCCCCTACATTTTTGTCAATGGTGAATTGTCAATAGTGAATATTGACAATTCACACTAATCTTAACACTAGTAAACAAATGCACACTACATGGGCATTTTTTATTTTTATTGATATTGCTTTAAAAATCATTTCAAGGTATAGGTAAATATCTTTATTTTTGCCGCCCGTTGCCGGGGTAGCTCAGCTGGTTAGAGCATCGGATTCATAACCCGAAGGTCGGCAGTTCAAGTCTGCTCTCCGGTACTAGGCCTCTTTTTTGAGGCCTTTTTTAATTGGAACCTACATTTTATATTTGGCTCTAAGTGGGTAAAAAAAGTGCGTTAGAACCAATTATAAAATCTGTAGATTGAAAAAAAATAAAGCTGCACAGTAGTAAAAGTTGCTTTAAAATCTTCTTTGATAAATGTTTTAAAAGCCAGCCCTTTCGTTTTATACCGATATCCCATTATAATACTATGCGATAACTACCGTGAGCCTAAAATGAAATCCCATTTAGTATTACAGCATAAGCATACAGGCCTTTTCCGTTTTTATTTATAGGTTTTAAAATAAGGGTACGCTAAAATTATCTATACTAAATTAGATAATAGAGGAAAAGGGAAGTTTGATTTGATTAAAAAAGTGCATTTAATTTATTGCTATAGATGATATGAATAAGAGGTTTGCTTTTGTTTGTAACCGGCTACTTAGCCACCCTCGGCTTCCATGCAATTTCTTCCACTCTCATTAAATGCCCAATATATCTTGACAGTACAAATAAATAATCGCTTAGCCTGTTAAGGTATTGTATAACCAAAGGATCAACAAAAAGCTTTTCTTCCTGCATATGCACACATATCCGCTCGGCCCGCCTGCACACACATCTCGTTACATGCAGGGTACTCAGGGCTACATGGCCTCCCGGCAAAATAAAAGATTTCATTACCGGCAATACTTCATTCATCCTGTCTATTTCATTTTCCAGCAATAAAACATCTTCGGGTTTAAGATCCGGAATTTTCATCAGCGGCTCTTTATCGGGGTCGCATGCCAGCGAGGAGCCAATGGTAAATAACCTGTCCTGTATTTCTTTTAATAAAAATTTTGTAGCAGCATCTGTTATATGATCACCGGATAAACCTATACATGAATTTAATTCATCTACCGTTCCATAACTTTCAATACGCAAATGGCTCTTGGGTACTTTGGTACCGCCTATGAGGCTTGTCTTTCCTGTATCTCCTGTTTTGGTATAAATTTTTGAAGCCATCTATTATTTTTTATTCTTTAAATAGCCGGTAAGGCGGTAAGGCGTTTAAATGTGATGTTGTATTTTCTTTTCTCCTCCCCTTCTTCTATTTTTAAATAACTAAATTTTTATTTGTGCATTGGCTTCCCAGAGGTATTTTTCTCCTTGGCACAAGGACACTAAATAATTATTCTAAAATATCTCATTCAAGTTTATTAAAGATTGCCTCAGCAAATAGCCGGTAAGGCGGTAAGTCGTTTAAGCCTGATGTTGCATTTTATTTTTCGCCTTTTCTTCTTCCCGGCTAAATTTTTTTGCAGCCACCAAGGCACTAAGTAATATTACAAATATAATTTAGAAAAGTTGGCAGTAACCTTAAAGAGTCAGCTGCGCTATCATCGGGTTTGCATTTACATTATCAGATTCTACAAGGCCATCTTTTAGCCTTACCACCCGGTGTGCAAAATGCGATATATCTTCTTCGTGAGTTACCAGTATAATGGTATTTCCATCTGCATGTATTTTCCCGAGTATGTCCATTATCTCGTAAGAAGTTTTAGAATCAAGATTACCTGTAGGCTCATCTGCAAGTATAATAGCCGGATCGTTTATGAGCGCCCTTGCAATGGCCACACGCTGGCACTGGCCACCACTAAGCTCATTAGGTTTGTGGTGCATCCTGTCTGTAAGTTTTACTTTATCCAGCACAGCAGATGCTCTTTCTACTCTTTCTTTTTTACTAATGCCGCTGTAGATAAGCGGTAAAGCTACATTCTCAGCAGCGGTAAGCCTGGG